>JAVEWL010000283.1:0-7072 GCA_034004565.1 FCB group bacterium
TGTCTTTTGGAATCAGGCGCGACTTTGGTAAACTGCAGCGTTGAGCGCCGTATAACGCTAAATGCAGAAGTGCTTGGGAGGGACTACGATGTCCGAGAAGAAAAACGTGAGCCGCCGGGATTTCATCCGCGCCGCGTCGCGCGCCGCGGCGGGAATTACGCTGGGCGCCACGGTGGCGCAGACGGCCCGCGCCGATGTGTTCAAGTCGATCCAGCCCCAGACCATCAAGGGGGCCAACGAGAAGATCCGCACCGGGCATATCGGCCTCGGCGGGATGGGCAAGCGCGATCTGCAGTTCGCCATGATGCGCGACGACATGCAGCCCATCGCCATGTGCGACCTGCTGCCGATGAACTGCGACGCGGGCGTGCAGATCACCACGGCCGACACGGACAAGAATTACCCCGCGCCGTCGGTCCACACGTATTTTGAAGAAGTCATCGCCAACAAGGACGTGGACGCCGTCGTCATCGTGACGCCCGACCATTGGCATGCGCTCCCGACGATCATGGCCTGCGAAGCCGGCAAGGACGTCTATTGCGAGAAGCCCCTGACGACCTCCATCGCCGAAGGGCGGCCGGTCATCGAGGCGGTCCGCGCCAACAAGCGCGTCTTCCAGTGCGGCAACTTCCAGCGCAGCGGCGCCCACTTCCAGGAAGTCGTCCAGATGGTCAAGGACGGCGTCATCGGCCAGATCGCGCGCACCGAGACGTGGATTCACGACTATGAGAAGCCGGAAGGCATCGGCAACCCGCCCGACGAGGACGTGCCGACCAGCCCGTCGTACCGCATGCCGGTCGAAGGCCTCGATTGGGACCGCTACATCGGCTGGACCAAGAAGGTGCCTTACAATCCGAACCGGTTCCTCTACAACTTCCGCTGGTTCCTCGATTACTCGGGCGGCAAGGTGACGGACTGGGGCGCGCACCTCATGGACATCGTGGTGTGGGCGATGGGCGAAGAAATCCAGCCCACCTCCGTGACCTCGGCCGGCGGCAAGTTCGTCCTGAAAGACAACCGCACCACGCCGGACACGCTCGATGTGCTCTACGAGTTCCCGAACTACGTCATGAGCTTCTCGAACCGCGTGTTCAACGGCTACGTCTTCCGCAAGCGCCACGGCATCGCGTTCTACGGCACGAAGGGCACGCTCTTCGTCGACCGCGAAGGCTACGAGATCGTCCCGGCGCCGGGCAGCGACCTCGAGCCGAAGAAGGTCGAGGGGATCATGGAAGCCGACATGAACAAGGCGCACTGGGCCAACTTCGCGGAATGCGTGCGCTCGCGCAAGGACCCCATCGCCTTCGTCGAGAGCGCCTACAACACGGCCAACATCTGCCACATGGGCACGACGGCCTTCGTGGCAGGCGGCAAGCTCGGCTGGGATGCCAAGACGGAACACTTCACGGGCACCGACGAGGCGGCGGTCAAGAAGGCGAACGACTGGGCCTACCGCGAATACGAAAACGGCTGGTCGCTCAAGAAGCCGTATTACAAGGGCTGGGCCTAGGCATTTTCGATTTTGGATTTTAGATTTTCGATTGGGCTCGGAGCCGGCTTTGGGCGGGTTCCGAGCCCGTTTCTTTTAGGGAGGATGCGGGTATGAAACGGCGGGATTTTATAAAGGTGGCGGCGGGGGCGGCGCTGGGGACGGCGGCGACGCGGGTGGCGCGGGCGGATGTGTTTAAGTCCATCTTGCCGCAGACGATCATGGGGGCGAATGAGAAGATTCGCACCGGGCATATCGGGCTTGGTGGGATGGGCTCCGCGAACTTGCGCTTCGCGTTGAAGCGCGACGACGTGCAGCCGATTGCCTTGTGCGACTTGTTTCCGCCCCACATGGAGCGCGGGGTCAAGCAGGTCAAGGAGCGGTATCCGGAGGTTTCCACGCACCACGATTTCCGCGAGATCATTGAGAACAAGGATATCGATGCAGTCGTGATTTCAACGCCGGATCACTGGCATGCGATTCCGTCGATCATGGCCTGCGACGCGGGCAAGGATGTCTGGTGCGAGAAGCCGCTCTCGACGACCATCGAGGAAGGCCGCGCGATGGTCAACGCCGCCCGGCGCAACAAGACCGTCTTTCAGTCCGGCACGATGCAGCGCAGCGGCAAACATTTCCAGGAAGCGGTTCAGATGGTGCGGGAAGGCTACGTCGGCAAGGTCGCCCGGGTGGAGACGTGGATCCACGACGGCGACTCGCTCGATGGCATCGGCAACCCGCCCGACGAGAATCCGCCCGACGGTTGCGACTGGGATTTCCACCAAGGCTGGACGCACCGCGTGCCCTTCAACAAGAACCGCTGGATCTACAACTTCCGCTGGTTCCTCGATTACTCGGGCGGTAAGGTCACCGACTGGGGCGCGCACCTCATCGACATCGCGCTCTGGGGCATGGGCGAGGACAAGCAGCCGGAATCGATCACGACCGCGGGCGGCAAGTATATCCTCACCGATAATCGCACGACGCCCGACACGCTCGAGGCCATCTGGCAGTTCCCGGATTACGTGCTGACGTTCTCGAACCGCGTGTTCAATAACCGCCTGCCGCTGGCCGGGGAAGGCTATAAGGAAGCCAGCCACGGCATCGTCTTCTACGGCACCAAGGGCACGCTCTTCGTGAACCGCGGCGGCTATGAAGTGCTGCCCATGAAGCGCGGGGACAAGATCGAGTGCGAGCCGCGCAAGGCCGACGGCACGCCCCTGAACGACGCGCACTGGCAGAACTTCGTGGACTGCATCCGCTCGCGCGAGAAGCCCATTTCCGACGTCGAGGTCTGCTACAACACGACCCGCGTCTGCCACATGGCGACCTGCTCTTACGTGGCGGGTTGCGCGCAATTGGGCTGGGACGCCGAGAAGGAACGCTTCACCGGCAAGGACCGCAAGGCGGTGAAGAAGGCCAACCACTGGGCGTACCGGCCTTATGAGAATGGGTGGAAACTCGGGTAGGCAAAAAGACGATTGGCCACAAAAGAACGCAAAGATCACAAAGAAAAACCGCCGACAGCGAATAGGCCGGCGGTTTTTCTTTGTGATCTTTGCGTTCTTTTGTGGCCATCCGATCTTCTTTATCGGCTAATTTCCTTTCCATGCGGGGTTCGGCGGGGGCATGGTGGCGTCGACCTCTTTGCGCCAGTCGCTCAGCATTTTATGCAGGCGCTTGGCCGTTTCGGGTTGGCTCGTGGCGAGGTCGCGGGTCTCGCCGATGTCGTCTTTGAGGTTGTATAGCTCGATCTTGCCGGTTTCGTAGGACTCGATGAGCTTCCAGTCGCCGCAACGCACCGCGCCGCCGGGGCGGCCGCCCTGGTTCGCGAAGTGTGGGTAATGCCAGTAGATTGCCTCGCGCTCCAATGTGCGCTCAGGCTTCGCAAACAGCGCGGACACATCGATGCCGTCAACGGACTGCTTCGGAGTTACCCCGGCCGCGGCACACAAGGTCGGCAGGTAGTCGATGCTGCACACGGGTGCCGCGCAGGCTGCGCCGCGGGGCGTTACGCCAGGCCACCGCACGATGAGCGGCACGCGGATGCCGCCTTCGTAGAGGTGGCCCTTGCCTTCGCGCAGCGGGGTGTTGAAGGTCGACGGCGGGTTCTTGCCTTCGAGCACGGACAGCCCGCCGTTGTCGGAAGTGAAGATGAAAACCGTGTTGTCCGTGAGCTTGAGCCGTTCGAGGGTATCGAGGATGGCCCCGACTCCTTGATCGATCGATTCGACCATCGCGGCGTTGACGGGATTATTCTGCGCGCCGGGGGCGGCGGGATGGGACTCGAGCTTCTTCCGGTACTTCTCGACCAGGTCCGGTTTCGCTTCCTGCTTGATGTGCGGGGCGTAGTGGCAGACGTTGAGAAAGAACGGCCGGTCCGCGTGGCGTTCGATGAATTTGCTGGCCTCTTCGCTGAGGCGGTCCGTCAGGTATTCGCCCTCGAAGCGTCCTTCGAGATCCAGATTCTTCTTCCAGCCGGGCCAGAAATAGCTGCCGGGGCCGCCGGCGCCTTTTGTGCCGACGGTTTCGTCGAAGCCCTGGTGCTCGGGGAAGTGGGGCTCGGCACCCAGGTGCCACTTCCCCACATGCCCCGTGACATAGCCCGCCTCGCGCAGGTACTCGGCCACGGTAATCTCTTCGAGGTCGAGCTGGTCCTTGTACGGCGCGGTCAGCACGGGCGAATCTTCCGGACTGCGCACGCCCTTCAGGAAGTTGGTAAGATGCAGCCGCGCGGGGTACTTGCCGGTCATGATGCTTGCCCGCGTCGGCGAGCACACGGGGCAGGCGGCATACGCGTCCGAGAAACGCACGCCCTCGGACGCCAGGGCATCGATGCGCGGCGTCTCGTTCAGCGGACTCCCGTAGCAACCCAAATCCGCGTAACCGAAATCGTCGGTGAGGACGAGCACGATGTTGGGCTTGCGCCCCGAGGCGATGCCCCGCGTCACACAGCCCAATGCCCCCGCCAGCAAACCCGCGCCGGCCAACCCAAGAAACGCGCGTCTGTCCATCTCGCTTCCCTCCCGGCTTGAATATTGACTAACCTCGAACAGTATAACCGTTGTGGCAATCTTTTTCTTTTGATTCTCCGCCCGGCTTTGTCATAATCAGCGAACGAACTTTCAAGGAGGATAGACGTGAAGAACACGATTTCGCGGCGTGGATTCCTGGCGACGGCGGCGGCCACGGTCGCCTCGGCAAGCGTGGCGCGCAGAGCGTCAGCCAACGAGACCATCCAGGTCGGGTGCATCGGCTTGGGGACGCGGGGCACGCAACTCGTGGATGCCCTGTCGCAGCGAGGCGGCGTCCGGGTTGTGGCCGCGTGCGACATCTTCGAGCCGCGCAAGGCCCGTATGCGCGACGTGCGCGTCCTTCACGATTGGAACGAGATAATCGCGCGCAGCGATGTCGACGCCGTGGTCATTGCGACGCCGGATCATTGGCACATGCCCATGGCGGTGGCGGCGATGGAAGCCGGCAAGGACGTGTATTGCGAACGTCCGATGGCCCTCGACGCCGCGCAGGCGAAGGTCTTTCGCGATGTCGCGCGTCGCACGGGCCGCGTTGTGCAGATCGGCGTGCAGGAGACTTCGGAAGGCCAGTGGCACACCGCGCGCGAGGACGTGCTGGAACCCGGCCGCCTGGGCCCGGTGCGTTGGAGCCAGGGCAGCTACAGCCCCGTTGCCGCGCCGGCCGCGCCCCGGCGCGAAGAGGCCGCACCGCGCAACCTGGATTGGCAGGCCTTCCTCGGTCCCGCGGCGGGACGCGGCTTTGAGGCCGAGCGCTACTTCGAGTGGCGCAAGTTCTGGGATTACTCCGGCGGCATCGCCACGGATCTTCACTATCACAAGCTGACGCCCTTGCTGCTGGCCCTGGGCGCGGAATACCCCGAGCGCGTTTCGGCGGCGGGCGGTGTGTATGTGCGCGACGGCCGGGAAGTGCCCGACGCCTTCGTGATGACCGCCGAATACGCCGGCGGGCATACAATCGTGCTCGCGTCTTCGATTGCGACGCGGCAGGAGTTGCCGGCGGTCATTCGCGGCCGCGACGCCAGCCTCTATGCCGAGGGCAGCCGCCTGCGCATCGTGCCCGAGGAAGGCGACGGTGCCGAGGCCGTGCTTCCGGTGAAGCCGATGCCGGATCACTTGGACGACTGGCTGACGTGTATCCGCACGCGCAACAAGCCGGTCTGCAACGAGGAACTCGGCTACCGCGCGATGGTGGCGGTGAGCATGGGCGTGCAGGCCTATCGCGAGGGCAAGACCCTGCGCTGGGATTTGGCGCAACACACCGCATTGCCGGATTCGCCGCGGGTATTGGCGTAAAATTGAGCGCAACAATGGGAGTTATGGGAGGCATGGGAGTTATGGGATTCATAACTCCCATGCCTCCCATGACTCCCATTTCTTCGAGGCCCACTTATGCCTGAGCCGCTTCTCGAGTTGCGCGGCGTCAAGACGCACTTTCCCGTGCGCAAGGGCTTGCTGTTCTCGCGGCAGGTGGGCACGGTCAAGGCCGTGGACGGCGTCGATCTCGCGGTGCAACGCGGTGAAATACTGGGGCTGGTGGGCGAATCGGGCTGCGGCAAATCGACGCTGGCGCGGACGATCCTTCGGCTTGTGCCCGTCACCGAGGGCGCGGTTATCCTCGAGGGCCGCAACCTCTGCGAACTCACACCGAAGGAATTGCGCGCGGTGCGACCCGAGGCCCAGCTCATCTTCCAGGACCCGTACGCTTCGCTGAACCCGCGCATGACCGTCTTCGACGCCATCGCCGAACCCATGCGCGTGCATGGCCGGGTCGCGTCGAAAGACATCGCCGAACGGGTGTCTGAACTGATGCGGCGGGTGGGGCTCGCGCCGCGGTTTGTACGGAAATACCCGCACGAGTTCTCCGGGGGCCAGCGGCAACGCATCGCCATTGCGCGCGCGCTCGCCCTCGAACCCAAGCTCATCATCGCCGACGAACCGGTCTCCGCCCTCGACGTGTCCGTGCAGGCGCAGATACTGAACCTGCTCGCCGAACTCCGGCGCGACGCCGATCTCACGATGATCTTCATTTCGCACGATTTGTCCGTCGTGCGGCACATCGCCGATCGTATCGCGGTGATGTATCTCGGGAAGATTGTCGAGATCGGGAATGCGGAGGACGTGTTCCAATCGCCGCGCCACCCTTACACGCGCGCGCTTCTGAGCGCCGTGCCCCTGCCGGATCCCGACCGCGAACAGGAACGCATGCGCACGCTCCTGCGCGGCGATCCGCCCTCGCCGCTGAATCCGCCTTCCGGCTGCCCTTTCCACCCGCGTTGTCCGCATGCGGTCGAGCGCTGTGCCGCGCAGGTTCCCGCGCTTGAATCTTGTGGCGACGCACACGAAGCCGCCTGCATCCGCTTGGGCGAAATCTAAATCCTTTCACCGGAAAACGGGGACTGTTCCACTTTTGGTTTGCTTCTGATTGCCTGCGAAGCCCCCAACTCGCCTTTGCCCTCACAGTCAACCAGTCTCGATGATCAAAAGTGGAAACTGTCCCCGCTTTCCGGCTCGGGGAATGAGAAGTATGGGAGCCATGGGAAGGATGGGAGCT
>JAVEWL010000284.1:0-7069 GCA_034004565.1 FCB group bacterium
AGATCGGCTGCGGCGTAGGCCGAGGGGGGAGACGGGCGCGCCTGCACCCGAGGCTATTCACATGCCACAACTTCGTGGTTGAAAACCGCCCTTGGCGCGCTGTCGAGATGTGTAGTACAACCAGCTCTTCACGTCACGGATCAGGCAACGCCGGCTCGCGGTTGCTCGTACCTCGTTCTTCAATTCTAGGCGAGGTCGAGGATCTTTTGGGGGATGTGGTCGAGGGAGATGACGTTGTCGGCGGCGCCGAGGAGGACGGCTTCGCGGGGCATGCCGTAGACGACGCAGCTTGCCTCATCCTGCGCAACGGTGGATGCGCCGTTCTGCTTCATTTCGAGCAGGCCCTGGGCGCCGTCGGCGCCCATACCGGTCATGATGACGCCCACGCTGTTTCGGCCGGCGTAGCGCGCGACGGACTTGAACAGCACGTCCACGGACGGCCGGTGCCGGCTTACAAGCGGGCCCTTCTTCACGTTCACGTGGTAGACGGCGCCGGAGCGGTTCAGCAGCATGTGGAAGTTGCCCGGGGCGATCAGCGCCTTGCCGGGCGTGACGGTATCGCCGTCCTCCGCTTCCTTGACCTGGATGCCGCACAGTTCGTTCAAGCGGTCCGCGAAAGAGCGCGTGAAATGTTCCGGCATGTGCTGCACGATAACGATGCCCGGCGCGTTCGGCGGCATGGCCATCAGCACGCGCTGCAAGGCCTGGGTTCCGCCGGTCGACGCGCCGATGGCGATAATCTTGTGCGTGGTGCGGGTCATGGCGAGTTGGGGGCGCACCGCGGTGACCGGTCGCGCATCGGTCTTTTTGGCCACGCGCACGCGGGCCGCGGCCTTGATTTTGTCCACGAGCTGGATCGACATATCGCCGACGGAGTATGCGGCGCCGGGCTTGCACATCACGTCCACCGCGCCGGCCTCGAGGGCTTCGAGGGCGAGGTCGCCGCCGCGCGCCGTCAGGGACGACACGATGATGACGGGCAGCGGATAATGGTGCATGAGTTTGCGCAGGAAGGTGATGCCGTCCATGCGCGGCATTTCGACATCGAGCGTCACGACGTCGGGCTTGAGTTCGACGATCTTGTCGCGGGCGACGTAGGGGTCCGGCGCGGTGCCGATAACCTCGAGGGCGGGATCGCGCGACAGTTCGCGTTCGAAGATCTGCCGAACCACGGCCGAGTCGTCGACCACCAGCACGCGGATCTTGCGAACACCGGCCGTCGAGGAAGCAGACGCTAACTCAGCCATGGCTCACCCCTCCGAATTCACTTCCACGCTCAGCAAAACATAGTTGCCGTCCACGTCGAAGGCTTGGGTGCCGTCGGCGGCCAGCATCGCCGCCCAGGCCTGCGCATCCAGCGGTATCGACTGCGGCACGGTCAGTTGAAAGACGGGCTCCGCGCCCGCGAGTTCCGTCAGCAGGCGGCCGCAGGTCACGTTCAGCACTTCTTTGAGCGCGTCTTCCGCGCGGACCTGCGCCGAGGGATCGTCCGAATCGAGGCCGAGGATATTCGCGGCCACCTCGACGCCCTCGCTGCGCGACGCGGCGAGCGACAATCGGCCCGCGAACGGTCCGCTGAACTCCATGCGGATGCCGAGGGTGTCGCCGGACACGCCCGGCACTTCGGCCTTCTCGACGGGCTCGGCGAACATGAATGCAAGCTGCTCGATGATCTCGCGGAATACGTCCGCGAGCTTCTCGTTAAGGTTCGAGTCCACAGGTTCCTCCTTCCAGCACGCGTTCGACCGTCTCGCGGATCAATTCGGGCGTGAAGGGCTTCCGCACGAACGCGCGCACGCCCTTGCTTTTGAGTTCCTCGATGCGCGTCGCGCTGCCTTCGGTCGACACGACGATGACCGGGGTGGTCTTCATGAGATCGTCCTGCGCCATTCGATCGACCATCGCCAGGCCGTCCATGACCGGCATGTTCAGGTCGGTGAAAACGAGGTCGACCCAATTGTCGCGCAGGGCCTTGAGAGCCTCCTCGCCGTTGGGCGCCTCGTAGACCTCCTGGATCGGCAGTTCCGCCATTCTCAGGGTCTTGATAATGACCGCCCGCAGCGTGGCCGAGTCGTCGACTATCAGTACGTTGAGAGCCATGCCCTAGTTTCCTCCGCTCGCATCGAGGACGCCGCTCAGGCTTTGTACCGCGTCCAGGGTGCGGCTGATGACCGTTTCGCACAGCAGCGGCGTAAGGTTCAGGCGCGCCACCGATTTTTCCGAAGGCCGGTAGTTGAGCCCGTCCGAGCCTCCGCCCAGGCCGCTGCTCAGAATGAGCTGGTCGGCCGTGTGGACCAGGTCCACCGTGCGCTTGTCGCCGGAGAGGCCTTCGGGATCGTGATGGTGGCGCACCGCCTCCACCACGTCCGCGGGCAGGCTCCAGCCTCCCAGCAGGACCGCGCCCACTTCCGCGTGGTCGATGCCCAGGACCTCGCGCTCGGCCATGTCGAACGGCATCGCCTCATCGAAGGCGAGCCGCCGGATGGGTTCGACGTCGACTTCGACGAAGGTGCCCAGCACGATCTTGCCGAGATCGTGGAGCAGCCCGGCCGTAAACAGGTGGTCCGTGGGACGCACGTGGACGGCCTCGGCGATCTGTTCTCCGGCGATGGCCACCGCCACCGAGTGCGTGAGCAGTTGGCCCGCGGGCAGGTCGTAGCCGCTCACGGGGCGGCGCGCCATCGGGGCGACCACCGACGTGATGACCAGTTGCAGAATACGCTTCGTGCCCATGCGCACGATGGCCTCGCGCAGGGATCCGATCGTTCGCGGCCCGGCGAAATACGCCGAGTTGGCGAGCCGCAGCAGGTTTGACGTCAGGCCCGGATCGTATTCGATCCGTTCGATGAGGATGCTGATGCCGACGTCGGGATCCTGGAGCAGCGCGAGGAGCTGCCCCGCGCCGGTCGGCAGGGCGGGCAACGTGCGCACTTGGGCGAGTATTTCTTCGCGGCGGCTCACAATTCAGACTCCTGGCCGCCGGATCTGATGACCGTCCGGCCCGACTCCATGTACAAATACACGGTTCGGGCTTTGGATCCTCCCACATCCTCGGCGGCTATGAGGATGGAATTCTTCCAGAGCACTTTGCGCAGAACGGTATAGTTCCGCTCCCCAATCTTGAACAGCCCCTTTTCGTCCAGCAACGACCCCGCTCCCGCCACTTTGGCAATCAGGTTGCGTCGTTCGGCGCCCATGTTGAACAAGGTCTGGATCAGCGCCGGCACTCCCGTGTCGGTAAACATGTAGGGGTTGGCCGCGGCCTTGGCCGGATCGATCTTCGACAACGGCAGCATGCAGTGGATCAGTCCCCCCACGCCCGCCACCGGATCGTATAGCGCCAGCCCAACGCACGAGCCGAGCGAATAGGTTACGAGCACGTCGTCTCGACGGTTCGTAACCTTCATATCCGAAATGCCAACCGTATGGTTCACTCACACACCTCACTACCCGGGCACCCGTACCGCGGCGCGGCACGGACCGTTAAGCTTTCACGTATACCGATGGTCGAAACACCTTGAGGTTGCTCATCATCCCCGTCAGGCTCTCCGCATGGCCCACCATGAGATAGCCGCCGGGCTTGAGCAGGCGGTGGATCTCCTCGAGTAGTTTCATCCGGACGGAGTTGTCGAAATAGATCATCACGTTCCGGCAGAACACCACGTCCAGCGGTCCCCGCATCGGGAACGGCGGCTGCGACAGGTTCAGGCGCTGGAACGACAGCAGGTTCTTCATGCAGTCCTTGGCGACATACGCCGGACTGCCGCGGGGATCCTTGCGCAGGTCGAAATAGCGCTCGCGATACTGCGGCGGCACGCCGTTCAGTTTATCGGCCGAATACGCGCCTTCCCGGCACTTCTGCAAGACCGTGGTCGAGATGTCCGTCGCGAGGATTCGCATGTCGAGGGGGGAGCGTCCGCGCGCCGCCTCGAGCAGCGTCATCGCCATGGTGTAGGGTTCTTCGCCCGTCGAACTGGCGGCCGACCAGAATCGGAACCGCTTCTGGCCCTCGTCTGCCCAGCGTGTCACCAGGGAGGAGAGCAGCTCGAAATGCGCAGGTTCGCGGAAGAAGCTCGTGACGTTGGTGGAAATCGCATCAATGAGATGGACGATCTCCGTGCCGTCCCGGTCCTCTTCGACCCGTTGAAGGTAGGCTCCGTAGTCGCTCATGCCGAGGGCGCGCATTCGCTTTGCCACGCGGGCCGACACCAGGGCTTCCTTGGTGTCGTTCAACGAAATGCCGCTGGACTGGTACACCAGACTTCGGAATCTATCGAATACCGCTCTGTTCATCGGGCCCTTCCGTGGCCGCGTCCCCGCGTGAGGACGCATCCGCGGGCGTTCGTCGCCCGCGGCACCGCATTTACGCCGCCTTCTCGATCGTCTGCAAAATCTTTTCCACGATGGCGTCGGGCTCGAAGGGCTTGATAATGTAATTGTTCGCCCCGGCCTTCAACGCCTCGATTACCCGGCTCTTTTCGGCTTCCGTCGTCACCATGATGATGGGCGCCGTCTTGCCCAACGCTCGAATGGCGCGCACCGCGTCGATTCCCAGCATGTTCGGCATGTTCCAATCCATGAGAATGACCGCATAATCGGTCGACTGCGCCGCCGTCACCGCTTCCTGGCCGTCGCAGGCCTGGTCCACTTCCGTGATTCTGGCTCGGGTCAGGGCGCCGATGAGAATCTTGCGCATTACCGCCGAATCGTCCACCACCAATGCTTTCATAATTCCGCGCGCTCCTCTCTCTAGGCGTTGCGAACTTCAAACGTGACGCGAAGGCTGAAGGGTCCGAGGTCGCTCGTAAACGGCACCTCGAGCCACATCGCCTTCGAGGGATAATCCACACTGTAGCTGTTGCCGCGCACCACCGTCGGCAGGCTGAGATCGGTCGGAGGTCCGTCGCTGGTGTTCATTTTCGCCTTGGCCGACCCGGCCACGATGTTCACCAGTTCCGCCACCGCGTCGGACACGGTCTCGTCAATGACATGGGTCTCCATGCCGAGGAGCCGGCTGACCATGGCCAGCGCCGTGCCGGTCGGGAACGAGAGGGCGACCGTGCCCCGGACGTTGCCGCTCAGCCCGATAAGCCCCATGATCTCGCGCGGATTACAGTTCGGGCCGCGCGCCACGCCCACTTCGCCGCGCATGGCCTGCGCACCCAGCATCGTCGAGAACAACTCGAAAACGCTCTCGATAAACGGGTTGATGTATTCGACCTTCACGCTAGTACCGCCTCCTGGTTCCGTTGCCGCACTTCCGGCCGTTGGCCTGCCATGTCCTACTACGACGGGGTCATATCGGCCGGGATTAGGATGATGCCCCCGCCCGCCACGAGCGCCGTAATCGGCCCCTTGATTGCATCCGACGTGTTATACCGCTCGCATCCTATCCGCAACACGGTTTCCGGGTACAGGCAGCCGTGGATGATGATCCGCGGATGCCCGGGCGGAAACGTCTCGGTCCCTTTGCGCACACGTTCCCGCAGTTCCCTAATCTCTTCTTCGGCTTCTTCGGCCTTAATCTCAAGTGCCAACATCGCCTGAAACTGCTCGGGCGATAGTTTTATTGCGCTCGTGGCCGCCAGGTCGAGTGCGTGGCGGATGCGCGCCTGGGCCATCTCCATCTCCGCCAGGCGTTTGTGCAGCATTTCCATTTCCGCCGCACGGGCGAAATCCTCGCCGGCAACCAGGGTCGTGTGGATGCCCGCCGCCGTCCCCGCGTCGCAAACCTCGATGCCCCGCAACGCCGTCACCTCGCCGCCGATGATGCGGCCTCGGGGCATAATCACCGCGCCTCGGGTTTTCAAGGTGGACTGAATGGACTCTTTCTCGATAAAAATGTCGCCTTCGGCTTCAATATGGGCGTCGCGCACAAAACGCGCGTGCGCTTTTCCGCCGGAACGCACCAGCCGTCCTTCGCCGTTTGTCAATCCGCCGGTAATGCTTAAATCGCCGCCGCATTCTACGTCGGCACCCTCGACCGCTCCCTTAACCTCAATCTCGCCCGCGGCGCGCACTTTTGAGCCCGATTCAATGTCTTTGCCGACCACCAGCGCCCCGGGATGGACGATATGGCCCGTCGCCAGCCCCACCGACCCCGGCACCTCGAAGACGGGGTCCACCGAAAGCAATTCGCCGTTCCACCGAATCCGGCCGCTGGCCGCCGCGTAATACGTGGCGCTGGAATCGTCCAGGCGCACGTTTGGTCCGGTACGCACCCGGCGCACCTTCCCGCGCGGCACCGGAATTGGTTTGCCAAACACGTCCATTCCCGCCACGCCGTCCACCGGCGGGACCACCGTAAGCAGCAATTGGCCGTCCGTAACGGACAACTGGGCCGCCCGCTGCCGGAAATCCACCGAGCCCGTTTTTTCGTCGACCAGGAAGCCCTGGCTGAAGAAGTCCCCCGCCCAGTTCAGGATGCCGTCCTGCGACGGCACCGGCGCCTGCCCTTCCACCAGGGGCGCGCCGTCGGCCAGGGCCGCCTGGATGCGTGCCAGGAGCGTTTCGCGTGAAGGAACGACGGGCACACCCAGTACCGTGAGTTCGGCCAGGATTTCGTTGCAGAGGGTGTCGTCGGCGTTGGTGGGGGCGGGTCCGTGGTAGTGAATGGCAAGACGGTCGGGGCTGACGTTCAGGGTCAGGGACTGCGCGGCGGAGCCGGCATGGTCTTCGGACGCATTGCTCATGGTGGTTGCCTCTGAACCGGGACGGCGCCCTCGCGCTCTCGCGCAAGCGCCGCCGCCCCGGTCCGTACTAGCCCTGTCTCAGGCTTCCAGACAACCCTATGATACGCCTAGAAGTTGAGACCTAAATCCACAAAGTAGTAGTCGGCGTCGTCGCCGTCCGTACCACCGCTGAATTCCAAGCCATGACCGCTCGTGAAACTGCCGTCGTCCATGCCCTCGCCCGTGAACAGGTGTTCCCAGCCCGCGCGCATGAAGAGATCCTCGGAATAATTATACTGGCCCCAGATGTAGGTGAACCAGCCCATGTCCTTGGAGGCTTCCTCGGTCCAGAAGCTCAGCCCGGACCACACCGGGATGCGCCAGTCGCCCACGTGGAA
>JAVEWL010000285.1:0-7066 GCA_034004565.1 FCB group bacterium
CGAACACGAAGAGCGTGCCCGTGGCGGCGCTCACGAAGATGGCGAAGCTGTCGTTGATCATCGACGACTGGATGACCGTCTACGACCTCGACGCCACGGCGATCCAGTGCTGGACCTCGATGGAGGAGCACTTCGGCGTGGTGCCGTGCACGGTAATGAGCATGATGAGCGAAGGGTTGTTCTCGTCGGCCTGCGAGACGGACGTGGCGGGCACGGTCAGCATGCACGCGCTGGCACTGGCATCGCAGACGCCGTCGTTCCTGCTCGATTGGAACAACAACTACGGCGACGATCCGGACAAGTGCGTCTGCTTCCACTGCTCGAACCTGCCCAAGAGCGCGTTCGGCAACGACACGCGCATGGATTACCAGGAGATCATCGCGGGCTCGGTCGGCAAGGAGAACACCTACGGCACGCTGTACGGTCGCATCCAGCCGGGACCGTTCACATACTGCCGCGCGAGCACGGTCGATGTGGAAGGCCGGATCGCGGCGTACGTGGGCGAAGGCGAGTTTACGGCGGATCCGCTGGAGACGTTCGGCGGGTTCGGCGTGGCGCGGATTCCCAACCTGCAAGGGCTGCTGACGCATATCTGCAACAACGGCTTCGAACATCACGTGGCGGGCAACCGCAGTCAGGTCGCGCGCGTGCTGGACGAGGCGTTTGGCGTTTACCTGGATTGGGACGTGTATCGCCACGAAGGCTGAAGATATCTTGCATACGATTAGCACCCCCAGGTTCCGCTGAGGCGGAACTTGGGGGTGTCGGATTTTGGAGGGACTTCAGAGCGCGACGGCGCCGATGGCGGCGAGGGCGAAGGCGCGCAGGACCATGACCAGCGGTTGGAGCAGGACGAGGAACACGGCGAGCATCAGGAAATCCGTGAAGCCCAGATCGAACTGGTCCCACAAGATGTACATGCACACGCCGATCCAGAGAAACCCGCCGAGCGGTACGACGCTCATGCCCAGTTGCAGGAGTTCCAGGCCGAGAGCCCATATGCCTAGCGTCACGATGTTGGCGGGGAGGAAGTCGCTGGGGAGCCGGTCCTTCCAGTGCAGGATGAGGTATAGCGCCAGGCCCAGGCCGAGGCTTCGAAACACGAACATCGTCAGGACCACGGCCACCGTGGCCCAGGGAGGCAGGTCGGGTACGGGTTCGCCGGTTTGCGACATGTCGGGTTCGGGAATGGGCGTGTCGTCGGTCGCAATGACAATGGCGATGAGGACCAAGGTCACAACGGCTGCGACCAGCACCCATTGCCGAATCCGGGCTTGGCGCGCGGCGAGGTCGGCGGGGGTGTCGTCGTCTTCGCGCGGGAGGACGGGGTGGTCGAGCACACCCTTGTATTCAATGCCGCCGTATGGGGGAGACGGCGTAACGGGCTCGGGTTCGGGCTCTTCTTCGGGCTTCGCGGTGGCGAGGTTGGCGCACACGTGGCACAGCGTTCCCTCGGCACGGCGGTAGCGGTCCCAATCGCCGCGGAAGACACGTCCGCAGCGGGCGCAATTGGTTGCGGCGGGCGGCGGCGGGGGCGCCTCGGGCATCGAGGGCACAAACGGCGTTTTCGCTACGGGCGGCGGTGCCGGCGCGACCGAGCGCGGCGACGGGGACGGCTTGGTCTGCTCGCGCCGGGTGTGCATGCGGCCTTCGGGCGAAATGGGCATATCCGATTCACGCGGACGCCTGGGCTGGTCGTCGGGAGCGAGGCGCGCGTTTTTGTCCGTGATTTCGAGAGGCCGGTTGCAGGTTTTGCAGCGCAGCGGAGCGCCGATCGCCCATTCCGACACGGGCGTCTCGGCACCGCAGGTGCATCGAACCAGGTAATCGGCCATTTCTTCTACTCGGTCCCCGTGTAAATCGCTTCCTCGTGCCATATGCGCCACATGAGCTCGTAGCGATCAAGCGGCAGGCCGGTGTAGGCGCAGTTGCTGGTGGAAAAAATGTAACCGCCGCCGGGCATGCCGTGGCGGATGCAGTAGCGCGCGGATTCGACGACCTCCTCTTCGGTGCCCGACTGGAGCAGGCCGCAATTGACGTTGCCGATGAGACAGACGCGGTCGCCGTATTGCCGCTTGACCTCCGCGATGTCCACATTTCCCTGTGGATCGAGGGAGTGCAGCGCGTGCGGGTTCGCTTCGACGAGTTGATCGAGGATTGGGCGGATGTCGCCGTCGGTGTGCTTGATGACGTGGAAGCCGAGGTCGCGGTAGCCGCGAATCAGGTCGCTCATGAAGGGCGTGATGTGTTCGCCGAACATGTCGGGACTGAGGAAGGGGCCGGTGTTGTAGCAATAGTCGTCGCAGAGCGCGAAGCCGTCGAGGCCGCCGTGTTTCATGAGCTTCTCGGCGTTCTCGAGGGCCGCGGCGACCTTCTCGCGCGATTTGGCCTTGGCGTCGTTGGGCTGTTCGTAGAGCCACATCGTAAACTCGACCATTTCATTGCCGTTCGGGATGGCCCAGGTGGCGTCGCCGTGGATCATGAGGAAGTACTCGTCGCCCGATTTCTCGCGCACGGTTTCGATAAGGCGAAGGGTCTCGTCGAAGTCGCCGGGGTTCGGGTGGAGGAAGATGGCGCTGTGCTCGTATTTTCGCGCGATGTCGATATAGATGCCGGCCATTTCGTTTCGGTGCAACGCGCGTTCCCGCTCGCTCATCTGGTTCCACTGGCTGTATTGCCGGTGGATGGGGTGGACTTTGCCCAGGGCTTCCATTGTCAGGAAGAAGACCAACTCGAAATGGGGCACACGCCCGGTCAGCGGCCGGCGTTCCAGGGCGGCTATGAATCGTTCGCGATGCGTCATGAAACAGTTCCCTCCTCGCATGCGGGGATTATGCACGCGGCGAGGGAGGGAATCATCCTCCGTACAGGCGTTGAATGGCCGCCTCGATATCCGACGCCGCCGCGACGACGGTATCGACGCGGCGCTGGCTGGCGAGTTCGACGTCGTCGATCGCCACGAGGTCGAAGGGATTGGCAAGGGCCAGGGTGAGCCGGTCCTCGGTCGCGGCGATGGGAATGCAGGTGTGCTGGCGGGCCATGCGCGGGCCGATGAGCGGCACGGCGTCCTTATCGATGTTCTCGTCCGTGAGCCGCACGAAGCGCGTGCGGAGCTGCCCCGCCAGGACGCGCGCCACGACCTCTTCGGGCGCGTAGCCTTTTTCGACCAGGATGGAGCCCAGGCGGCGATAGGGCGCATTGACCTGCTCGGCGAGGGCCTGGTCGATTTGGCCTTCGTCGAGCATGCCTGCCGCGTGGAGGACCTCGCCGATACGCCTGCGGTGTCCTTCGGAATCGTAGGCCATGCGTTCGATTCCGGACAGGCCTTCAAGGCGCGAGGGGATGGGCGCATCGTCGTCCAGTTGGGCGCGGAGCCGCGCCACTTCTTGCCACACGCTGTCGTTCAGGCCCGGGGCGTTTTCAGGGGGTGTTGCGTTTGCGGCCGGCGGTCCGGCGGGGACGCTCGTCAGGCGCTCGATATGCTCGGCGAGGCGCGGCAGGATGGCGAGGCGCTCGCGCAGATCGTCGAGGTCGTTTCGGATGCTTTGGACGTCCGCGCGCAGGTCCTCGACGGTCGCGCGGAGCTCGGGTTGATCGGGCGCTGGCGATGGCGCGGATGGGTTTGCGAGCAGTTCGCGCAGCGAATTCAGGTCGTTGCGCAACTCCTGCAGCACGGCGGGAAGGGGCGCGGTGGCGGCGAGATCGCCGCGAACGGCGTCGAGGCGGCCTCGGGCGCGCGTCAATTCTTCCGCGAGTCCTTCCTGGGCTCCGGACACCTGCTCGCCCCACTGGGTCACGGCTTCTTCGAGCTTCTCGAATACATCTTTGTGCGAGTTTTCCATATGTGTGCGCCCTGTCTCCCTTGACGACATTGTATGGCACCTCGCGGCGCCGCGCAATAAGGCAGGCTCAGGAAGATAATCGCACTCTCATAATTCCGTAACATTTCAGCCGAATGCCGGAGAGGTTTTGTCCGGGTGGCACATATAAGCCGCGTGACGTGGGGCGCGTGGCTTGTGGGTGGGCTCGACGCGAAAGAGTGCCCCCTCACCCCAACCCTCTCCCCCGATGGGGGAGAGGGGGAAACTCCGGTGCCGGCTGTTGTCCTTCCCCCTCTCCCCCGATGGGGGAGAGGGTTGGGGTGAGGGGGCACTCTTTCGCGTCGGCGTTCCCACCCACAAGCCAGGATCAAGGCCGCAAACTCCTACGCTGAGCTTTGCTATTCGGCTAAAGTGTTACATACCTCCCATATTTCCCATACCTCTCATGGGAAGTATGGGAGGTATGAGAGTTATGAAGAGATCCCCTTGCTCGTGCGCTTCCTTCGGGCCTGGAGGCGGCCGGCGGCCACGAGGGCGGCCATGGCGGAGGCGAGGACGAGGGTGTCGCCGAGGCCGGCGGTTTGCGGGGTCTCGAGCGAGCGGGCGCCGCCGGAGCCGCGATAGCCGGAGTCGGACGCGCTGACCGGGCCTTCGTCGCAACTGTTGCGGGGCTTGACCCAGTAATAGTAGACGGTGCCCGACGCCGCACCGCCCGAGCAACCGCCGGTGGAGGCCGCGGCGGTGTAGTCGTTAAAGACGGTGGCCGTTTGCCAATCGCCGGCCAGCGAGGCCTGCGCGAACTGGTTTGATGTGGCGCGGTAGACGCGGTACTGCGACGTGTTGGCCGTGGCCGACCAGGTTACGCGGACGTGATCCGCAAAGGTTCCGTCGGACGCGTTCACGGTGCCGGGGGCGAGCGGTGCGCAATCGCCGATCCAGAATACGCTGTCGCTGGTGTCGGTGTGTGCGGCGGACTGGATGGGGGAGATGCGTATACGATAATCGGATGCCGTGGGGAGGGTTGTGGGGACGGTCCAGGAGAAACTGCCGTTGTTGGGCGCGGCCGACGCGATGACGAGCACCGTTTGGTTGGGCAGCGAATCGCGCAGCAACTCGATGGTCACGGGCACCGAACCGATGTTGGTGGACGTCCAGGTGATGGTGCGGGTCTTGCCTCGGGCCCAACTCTCGCCGCCGTCGGGAGAGAGCACGGTGAGCGTTGGCTCGACGACGATCGAGAAAGGTGAATTGCTCGAGTCCAGGATGCTGCCCAGGCTGTTGGACGTGATGCGAATGCTGTATCCGCCGCCCGCGTCCAGCGTGGCCGGCACCAGCCAGGAAAACGAGCCGGTATTGGTAGCGGACGTGGCGACGGTCGTCACGATTGCGCTGTCTTTGAGCAACTCGATGCGCACGGTTCCCGGCACGCCGGGTGCGTTCCAGGTGATGGTCTGGCGCGAGCCGGCGGTCCAGGATTCGCCGCCGTTGGGGCTGAGCACCGTAATGGCCTGGCTGTCGGCCAGGGTGAAATCGTTGTTGCTCACGTCGAAAGCGCTCGAGTCGACGTTGGAGGTTATGCGGATGCGGTATTCGAACGATTCGAGAATGTCGGTGGGCACCGTCCAGGCGAATACGCCCGTATCCGGGGCGCTCGTGGCCAATGTGGACTGCAGCACGCCGCCGCGGAGCAGCTCGATTCGCACGGTGCCGCTTTCGACGGTGCTGGTCCATCGGATTTCGTGGGGCATGCCGCGCTGCCAGAATTCGCCGCCGTTGGGCTGTGTGACGCTGATGACGGGGCCGAGATACGATTTGACCACCGGATAGGTTTTGTCGAAGCGGCCGTACACGTCGGGGTCGTTCGGAAGGGCGCAGGCGGAGGTTCCGCCCCAGAGCTGGCCGATGAGCCGTTGGGTCGATGCATCGAACAGGGGGCTGCCCGAGGAGCCCGGTTCCGTGACGCCCAGATACCAATAGACGCCGTAGTAGCGCTCGGACGGAATGCCGAACGTCGGCGGCACGCTTTGGTTGGTGTTGCCCATGCTGATGCGTTTGTAGTCGCCGTCGGGGTGGTGAATACAGACGGCGTCGGCGCCGCCGGAGGTGGCCGCCGTTTCCCAGCCCACGAAGGTGAGCCCGGCCGGAAGCGTGCCGCGCAGGCGCAGGAGCGCGAAGTCGTTTCCGCTATTGAACGGGGCGCCCGCCAGGTAGTCCGCGCCGCCGGTGGTGCGAGGCACCGTGCGCGGGCTTGGCGGGCTGCCGCCGCAGCCCGAGGTTTGGTAGAGCCAATAGATTTCGAGCGAGCCAGCTTCCGTCTGGTTCGCGACGCAGTGGTTGGCAGTCAGAAAATACGGGATGCTGGTATTGGGATTCTGATCGGCCAGGAGCGTTCCCGTGCACCACAGGTAACCGTTGTTGTTGACCGTGCCCAGTCCGCCGACGCCGCGGCTCAGGTCCGCCCAGGCCGAGTAGCAGGACACGTCGACGTTGCAGGAGCCCGCGGCCTTTTCCCAGTTCCATTCCGACGGGCCGGCGTAGATGTACACGGCCCGGTCCATGGTCAGACGCACCACGGCGCCGGCCGGGGCGACGATTTCAATCGCGACCCGCTCAGAAAAGCAGGTGGGGGACCAACCCTCGCCCAAGTCGGCCACGTCCACGCTGTAGCGTTCCTCGGGGGCGTCGGCGTTGTAGGCGAGCAACTGGGCTTCGGCGGGCAGGGCAACCTCGCTCAGGTGGAATCGTTGTCCCAAGGCGCCCGGGGCCGAGAATACGGCCGCCCAGATGCGCCGGCCGTCCGGCAGAGCTTCCCACGCGCCGGTGCTGACGGCCGTTTCCGTTACGACGACGGGCGTATCGAGGTTTTGCACCAGCCCGATGCGGCGAACGCCTTTTGCGAGGCCCGCAACACCTTGCGCGTCTTCCTGGCGTGCTTTCTCAAGATCGGGAGCGGGCAGCTTTACTGTCGGGAGCGATGGCACGGAGGCGGCCGAGAGCGGTCTGGGCTGGGGGAGCGCTTTGGCCGTGGTTTCGCTGGGGCCGGGCTCGGAGTCAACACTCACCACCTGCGGCGTCCAGTCCTTGGGCGCGATGCCCAGGGCGTGTACCTCGGCGTCGGTCAGCAGTTGGTTGGTGGGACCGAAATAGAGGTCGAGCGCGCTGTTATCCTTTTTGGAACGCACGCGAACGCCGCGGACCAGGGTGTCTTTACGGGCGGGCGCGGCTTCTTCCCAAGCCACCAGCAC
>JAVEWL010000286.1:0-7052 GCA_034004565.1 FCB group bacterium
TTGAATAAGAGCCGGTGCGTCCTATGCCGTTGGATCTCGCTGGATAGAGTAGTCCTGGGGAGGGGAATATGCAAGGAATCATGAATTCTGAATGATGAATTATGAATGAAGCGGAAAGGAGGGACAGTTTCCACTTTTGGTCGGGAGGGTTGGTTGACTGTTTGGGCGGGGGCAAGTTGAGGGCTCCGCAGGAAGGCCTTGGGCTCATCAAGAGTGGAACAGTCCCTGTTTTCCGTTTATTGGGGATGGGCGAGTTCGAGGGGGGAGGGGGGAAGGACTACCTTGGGTTCGCGGAGGCGCAGGTCGGCTATGACGGGGAGGTGGTCGGACGCCATGCGGGCGAGGCTGGTGCAGGGGACGAGGGCGGTGGACGCTTCGAGGTCGGGACTGATGAGGATATAGTCGAGGTGCCACAGGCCCATGAAGGTGCCTCGGTGCTGGCCGTTACCATTGAGGGTTCGGGTGTCGCTGAGGTTGGTGGTCAGAATGCGATAGGTCTCGGAGCGGGGCATGCTGTTGAAGTCGCCGCAGAGGACTGCGGGCGCGGTGCACTTAGGGTGGCCGAGCCAGTCGGGGCCGAGAAGGTGGCGGGCCTGGGCGATTCGTTCGGCGCGGCCGAGACCGAAATGGGTGTTGATGAGTTGCACGGGGTTGCCGTCGATGCTCAGTTCGACCCAGAGCGCGCCGCGGGGTTCGACGCGGGGCGGGCTGGGGATGGGCGCGGCCTTGACGAGGCGCATGGGCAGGCGGGTGAGGATGGCGTCGCCGTATTGCTCTTCTTCGAGGTGCATGGCTGGGTGGAAGTGGAACGCCATTTCGAGTTCGTGCGCGAGGATCTGTGCCTGGTGAATGCGGCCGGAGCGGCTTCGATGCACATCGAGTTCCTGAAGGGCGACGACGTCGGGTTCGTACTGGCGGATGAGGCGCACGAGGCGGTCGAGCGAGAGCTTGCCGTCCATGCCGACGCAGCCGTGAACGTTGTAGGTCATAATGCGCAGGGTTCGCTCGGCGGTTGGCTTGGGTTTTTCGCTGACTTCGATCGGGCAATGCGCGCCGAACTGGCGCAGGCGCATGGCGGCGGCCCGGAGTTCGAGCGGGCGGATGTAGCCCTTTGGCGGCCGCGCGATGGAGACCTCGCGGGGGAGCAGGGCGAAGCCCTGGACTTCGTTCTTGCCGGGGCCGGCGTGGGAGCCGTTTTCCATTGGGAAGCTGAGAGGCTTGGCATTGGGGCGCCAGCCGAGGATGAGAAACGAACCCGCCCATGCATGGTGAACCACGTCGATCAGGTCTTGCGTGACGGCCTCGAGGAGGGGGTGGTCTTCGCCGAGGACTTTCGCGGCGTCTTCGGGGAGCGAGAAGCGGCCTTCTTCGGTCCAGACCTTGGCGCTGCGGCCGCCGTCCTTGGCCATGACAATGGGGATACGGGCGTCTTTTACAAGGGCGCGGGCGAGGCGGTTCTCTTCGGTGGCGGAAAGCTTCGTGGGGGCATAAATGTGGCCCGTGGGTCCCTTGGCGACGACGAGGTCGTCGATCTCGGAGGGCGGTGGTAGCTTCTTGAACACGCGCTTCGTGCGGCGGCCGCCGAGCAGGTGGGCGCGCTCGAGCTGGATGCCGCGGTCGCGGCGCCGGCGATCTTCTTCCCACTTGCGGTCGAACACGGCGGCGACGGCCTCCTGCACGGTGCGCTCGTTTTCGTTGTAGTAGGGGACGACGTCTTCCTGACCGTGGTCGGAGTAGACCCAGAGCTTGTATTCACGATCCTCCGCACGCTGGGCGGTGCGCCAGATGCGTTTGATGGCGCCGTCGATGCCTTTGAGGGTCCAGTGGGCGAAGTTGGAGGACGGCCCGCGGCGATGGGCCTGTTCGTCGTAGCCCAGGAAGTTGAGGTGAATGATGGGGACGCCGCGCACGATGTCGAGCATGGCGCCGCGGGTCTGAATCTCGCGCATGGCGATGACGACGCCGACGCGCGCGGGGATGTTGATGAGTTCCTGCAGCAGTTCGTAGCGCGAGAGAATGCCGTGGATGAGGTCCAGCACGGACCAGGCCAGCTCGATCACGACCAGCCCGAGGACGCGGAGAATCACGAAGGCGTGGATGAGCAGGATGAAGAATTGCTTGATGGGACGGACGTTTTTGAGCATGTCGCCCCAGCCCATGCGGGAGGCGCAGAAATGGCTCTCCTGCGCGCCGCCGGTATAGATGTCGCTGTAGGCGGACCCGTCGACGAGGAGGCCGGGGCTGCGCGATTCGAGCTGCTCCTGCACGAATGCGGCGGCCTCGCTTTGCATCATGGTGACGGCCTGTTCGTCGTTTTCGCGGCGGAAACCCCAGGACGGCACGGCGGTTCTCACACCGTAGAAGAGCTCGCCCTGGACGGCGGGCGTGCTGGAGGGCTGGCCGGAGTAGAAGGTGGTGAGATTGTACTCCTCGTCGCGCAGGAGGTGTTGTAGGAAGGGCATGCTCTTCTCGCGCAGGGCGCGCTCGAACTGCGGCCGGGCGAGGCCGTCGATCTGGATAAGGATCAGGCCGGGACCGGGCTGCTGCTCTTCGCGGATATGGGGAAGTCCCAGCAGTTTGACCAACCATTCGGACCGGCTCAGGCGGCGGCGCCAGCGGCGCAGGCGCGCATGTATGCTGGGTATCATGGGATGGCCTCGTGTTGATCGCTGGAGGAGAACATGGCGGCGGCGGCGGAGAAGCGGTTGCTCCAGAGCTGCCATTCGTCGGCGACGGCGCGCAGCAGCGCGGGCCGTGGCGTGCTTTCGTGGTCCGGGGCGGCGTGGCCTGTGGTAATGGCGCGGCCGTATAGCATGAGGGCTTTCTCGACGCAGCGGTCGCAGGAAAATTCGGCGGCGGTTTTTCTCGCGGACTTGCTCATGGCGAGCCGCTTGGGCGCGGGACAGGAGTAAACCCACTCGAGCGCGGCGGCGAAGCCCTGGAGGTCCTGACGTTTGAGCAGGCGGCCGTTGGAGGTGTTGCGGACGACTTCGCGCGCGCCGGGCGCGTCGAGCGCGACGACGGGCACGCCGGCGGCCATGGCCTCGGTGAGGACCATGCCCTGTGTTTCGCTCTTGGACGAGAAGGCGAAGACGTCCATGGCGGTGTAGGCTTGCACGAGAGGAACGCCGGTAAGTTTTCCGACGAAATGGACGCGGTCGCAGGTGTTGGTCTCGGCGCAAATGACCCGCATGCGCTCGGTGGAGGGTCCGCCGCCAACGACGAGGAAGTGGGCCTCTGGTCGTTGAACCAGGAATGCGCAGACGGCTTCGGTGAGGAACTCGAGGTTCTTCTCGGGAGCGAGGCGTCCGACGTGTCCGACGAGGAAGGCGTCGGCGGGGATGCCGGCCTGGCGGCGGAAGGATGCGCCGTCGGCGCACTTGAACTTTTCGACATCGACGCCGGTGGGGATGACGTTGATGCGGGTGGTGACGCCGCGTTCCTTAAGGACGTTGGCGACGCTTTCGCTGGGGGCGATGACGCGGTCGCAGAGGTTCGCGTAACCGGTGCCGAGGGTCTTAATGAAACGCGCGAAGGGCGGCGAGTCGCCGGGGACGTAGTGCGTGTATTGCTCGTACATGGTGTGGTGCGTGAAGACAAGCGGGATGTTGCGCGACGCGACCACGCGCAGGGCGGTGTCGCCGAGCAGGAACGGGTGGTGCGAATGAACGATGTCGGGCTGGAACTCGTTCAGGGTTTCGGTGAGTCGTCCCGGGGCGGGCAGCACGACGGAGAAGTCGCTGCCGTTGAAATGCTGTATGGCGGGGATGCGGACGACGTCTTCTTCGTCTTCCGGCATGCCTTCGAATTCGGGCGCGACGACGAGCACGCGATGGCCGCGCGCGCGATAACCTTGGGTGAAAGAAAGAACGGAGCCTGCGACGCCGCCGACGTGGGGTGTGTAGGTGTTGGTCATCATTACGATGTGCATGGGAAAAACCTTGGGATTTTCGATTCTAGATTTTCGATTTTAGATTTCACGAGCGCCCCCTCACCCTGTCTTTCTCCCCCGGTGGGGGAGAGGGGAATGCGATATGTGGAGCTTGTGGGGTTCATGGGCCATTCCTCAGCGTCGGGTTTGGGTTGGGAGGGACGAGGGGCAGCGCACGGGGATGCGCACTTCGATTTGTGGAGCATCGGTGCGCCACTCGGCCTTCCAGGTTATGGGTTCTGGGGCGCGCGGATCGACGGTGACGGTGATGGGGCCGTAAGGGGTCGGGGTCGGGCCGAATTCCATCGGCTCGTCGGTATTGAGCCATTCCTGGGGGATGCCGGAAGCGAGGATGAGGCGGTCGCCCTCTTCGCGCACGAACATGCTTCGGACCATGAGCACCCATTCGGCGGCGGCCCAGACGTGCTGGCCGTCGCCCATGCAGCCGCCGCGTGTGGCGGGGTGGATGGCTTCGGGCCACTGTCCCGTGGGAGATGCGAGACCGGCGACGGTTTGCATGAGATCGTAGGCGCGGCAGTCGCCCGCGCGGAGCAGGACCTGTGCGACCTGCAGGGTGAGATAGGCGTTGAAGCCTGAATGAATCATATCCTGGAAGAACGCGCCTTCGACGAAGCAGCGGTCCATGAGGAATTGAACGGTGGCCATGAGCCGCGGGTCGGCCGGCGGATATAGCTGCAAGGGATAGTCCGCGACGATCGAGCCGATGGCGCCGGCGTCCATGCGGCGGTACGGTGACGCGGGCAGGCCGGGATGGCGACGGATCTGCGCGGAATCCTTGAGGCTGCGTTCGACGGCGGCGCGGAAGGTCGCGGCGCCTTCGCGGAAATGATTCTCCATCTTTTCGTCGCCGGCGAGGCGACAGACTTCCGCGGCACTGTCGAGCCCGGCGATGCTCCAGAAATCGTCCCAGTAATAGTAGTCGTTGTTGCCGAGGTGTTCCGCGCTGAACCCGGCGGGCATGAGTCCGGCGTGGAGGCCCTTTGTGGAGTCGGGGAGACGCTTGAAGAGGATCCATTCACCGGCGCGGACAGCGGCGCGATGCCATTCGGGCGTGATGGCGCGTCCGGTCAGTTCGGTGAAACGGCGGAGAAGCCAGAGGACTTCGCCGTTGGAGTCCCACTCGCCTTCCTGCGATTTGAAGAAGCCCACGAGGTTCTGGCGCGCGGGGAACGTGTCGAACACGGTCTCGGCGCGGCGCACGATGCCCGCGGCCAACAGGGCGTTGAGGATGTAGACCGCATCGCGAAACCAGAACCGGCGATAGGTGTAGGGGCCGGGATAGGCGTCGCGCGGGGCATGCAGCACGAGCGTGCGCAGGGCGGCCTCGTAGAGGAACTGGAAGCGGTCGTCGGGCACGCGCAGCTTGGCGGCATCTTTGAGAGCATCGCTCCAGGTCTCGATGCAGGCGCCGGGGCGGAAGTTGGGCGTCGATTCGGTGTCGCCGGATAGGGGGACTTCCACGCGCAGCGTTCGCGGCTGGTTGGGCGCTAGACGATAGAGCGCGGCGGCGGTGACCATGCCGACGTTGCAGGTTATTTCGGTGGCTTCTTCGCGCTCGGGGATGCCAAGGTAGACGTCTCCGTTGTGATAGTCGGAGAGGACGTGGCGCTCGGCGGGATCGGAGAAGTGAATTGTCTTATGGCGGCCGAGGGACCAGGTTCGGCGATCCTCGCAAAGTTTCGCCGTATGAATAAAGCTGACGCCCTCGGGATTGGCGGGGCGCAAGGAGATCGCGAGCCACGCGGGCCGGTTGGACTCGGCGCGGTACTCTATGCGGCAGACGGCATCGTCCTCCTGGCGGTAACTGCCGGCTTCGCAGAGCAGGGAGAGTCCGTCTTTGCGGGATTCGGTGCGGATGCGCAGATCGTCGTCTTCCATGACGAGCCGCTGGACGGTGCCGGGATGCCTGGAGGGTAGGAGCGGCTTGCCGTCGTCGGGCAAGATCCAGGCGTCGAGGGACCAGCCGTCGTAATAGGGGGTTACGAGACCCCGGGGATCGACGAGGGGGTATGCGTTGCTTCCGGGCGTACCGATGGCGGTCCAATTCCTCAGGGTAAGGTTGACGTGGGTCATGGAGAAGGCGCGCGGCAGGAACGCGACGTCGCGCGGGTCGAACTGCCGCTGAACCCAGTAGGGCCAAACCCAATCGAGGTTCTGCTGGATGGCCTTGGTGTTCATGAGGCCTCGGGCGTGGAACACCACGCCCGCGCGCAGCAGCTCGATGGGTGCGGCCACCTCGGAGGGTTGGGCGAACCCGTGTAGTCGGGAAAGCAACGATATGGGATCGATAAAGCCGTGGTCTCGGGCGAATCGCCGCACGACGTATTTCCACGGCAGCCAGTTTAGCCACATGGGGAAGGTTCTCGCGGGTATAGGATTGGGCACTCTTTGAGTTTCAACGCGACCGGCAGTGCGGGTATTCCGACCGCGGGAGGTTGATCGGTTGTATCCACTTACAGTCATAATAGCAGCAAAGAGCGAAGAATTCTCACTCTTGGAGGTTGCATCATGGGATTGTTCAAGACACGACGTTCCCGTGCGGGGTTTAGCCTGATCGAGTTGCTGGTGGTGATTGCCATCATTGGCATCCTCTTCGGAATGTATTTGAGCACGCTTCACAAGGCCATTGGCAAGGCGAAGAAGGTTGCCGTAACCGAAGGGATGCGGCAGGAACAGCTTGGGCGCATGGCGGACGGCGCGAACTCCGCAAACAAGAGCAGCGGCCCGGCCAACAGGGAGGAGTGCCGGCAGGCGTTCCGGCACAAGGAGCAGACTTCGGAGGGGGAGATTCTTGTGACGGAAGTCCGGTATGTGGTGAGGAGCGATGCGGAATTCCGGGCGTATTGGC
This sequence comes from FCB group bacterium, assembly GCA_034004565.1. Taxonomy (GTDB): domain Bacteria; phylum Hydrogenedentota; class Hydrogenedentia; order Hydrogenedentales; family SLHB01; genus JAVEWL01. The sequence continues at coordinate 6,801 of JAVEWL010000286.1, forward strand.
ACACAATGATCAACTATGACAACCCTGACGAGCCGCAGTATGCGGGCGACTCGCTGCGGGCGATTGACGAGGACGGGAATGAGTTTTCGCTGCACCCGATTGACGCCAATGGCTGGTCGGCGATGAATGTGGGAGGCAAGACGTTTCCGCTGATGTGGGAGTTCTTTTCGACACGGGTGGCGGACACGACTACCACGGGTCTGGGCGCGACGGTGCTTTACAACGACGGGCACGTGGACTATGTCCGGTATC
>JAVEWL010000287.1:0-7040 GCA_034004565.1 FCB group bacterium
TCCGGGATCGCCGAAGGTGTGGAGTTGGGTAAGGCGGATGTCCCTGAGGCCGGTCTCCTCTTTGAGTTCGCGGGCGACGGCCTCATCGAGCGTCTCGGCCATGTCGATGAAACCGCCGGGCAGGGCCCAATAGCCGGCGCAGGGCTCGAGGCCGCGCTTGATGAGCAGCACTTCGAGTTTGCCGTCGCGCACGGCGAGCAGGACGGCATCGACCGTGGACATGGGCCGGGGAAATTCGTAGCAATATGGCGCGTTGGCCATGGGAGTCTCCTCAGGCTGTGTATACAGAATTGCCACAATATTGTATACTATTTTGTAGAGTTACCGAGCGCCTTCCGGTACGGTCAGGCCAGTGCCGGGCGGTAAGGAGTTTAAAGTATGGCGACGACAACGGTTAGAATCGGCGAGCAGGAGCATGCACAGCTTTCCGCGTTGGCGGAACAAGTGGGCAAGAACATGGTGTCTCTCCTCGCGGAAGGTATAGAACTTCTCCAAAGGAAATACTATATCGCGCGTATGAACGAGGGCTACGCGCGGCTGCAGGAGAATCCGGATGGGTGGAACGATTTCCAGCAAGAACTTCGATCCTTTGAGGGAACCCTGGCTGACGGTATTGGACCCGAAGAGGCCCCTTCCGGCAAGCCGGCGCGGCGAGGTATGGAAAACCGTACTCGATCCCACCGTGGGAAGAGAGCAAGGTGAAAGTCGTCCCTGCCTAATCGTTTCCGACGATCATATGAACATCGGGCGTTCCGGCCTGGTGATTCTCGTGCCTCTCACCTCTATGTTTCGCGACATCCCGACCTGGGTGGAATTTAAACCCGGTGAGGCCGGATTGACCAAACCGTCCTGGGCCATACCCGAAGCCGTGCGCTCTGTTTCGCGGAGCAGGTTACTTGAGTTCATGGGTGTGGCGCCGGAGGCCAGGCTGCAAGAAGTCGTGCGAAACCTCCGCTATCTCATCCCCACGTAAGGGCTATTTCCACTCGAAGCTGGCGAAGACGGGGTAGTGATCGGAAAGGGGCTTCGCGGGATCGGGGAATTCGAGGCGGGTCCATTCCTTTGGGACGAGCGCGTCGCCGTGATAGAAGATGTGGTCGATGCGCGTTCGGTTGATGGCGGTAGTGACGTTGTCGTCGCGGCCGCCGGGACCGGCCTTGGGGGATACCGTATAGGAATCGCGCCAGCCGTTGCTGGTGAGCTTCGTGTAATCGCCGCGTTTCTGGTCGGTGTTGAAGTCACCGATAAACAACATGGGCAGGTTCTGCGCGAGGAGGGGCTCCATCAGCGTGTGGCTCAGCTCCGCCATCTTTGTTTGCGAGGGCATTGAATTGTCGAAGTGGGTGGCGACGGCGATGAGTTCGCGGCCGGTGGCCTTGTGGCGAAGTTTTGCCCAGACGATGAGGCGCGGCAGGGCGTTGCCGAAGTCGGCGGAGACTTTGTCCGGGGTGGACGACAGCCACCAATGGCCGTCTTCGAGTTTCTCGAAGGCGTCGTTGCGGTAGAAGAGGATAACGTCCGTGAAGGCCGTCATGTTGATGGCTTTCACAACGGGTACCGTGACGGCGATGGCGTCGATATCTTCCGGGGTCAGGGGCACCGCTCCGACGTGGCCGTATTCCGAAAGCTGCCCGGTGACATAGGTGTACTGGTTGGGCGTCATCTCGTAGAGGCCGAGGATGTCGGGGTTGGCATCGCGCAGCAGCTTTACGATCGCTTCCTTTCGTGGATCCCATGGATCTTCGAGGTCGACCAGGACGTTGAACGACACCACGCGCAGCTCGAGGGGTTCGGCGGTGGTCTTTGCGACGTCGGCCGTCGGGGCGGTGCAGCCGTTCAAGAGGGCGGCGGCAAGAATCAGGGCCAAGGCAAAACACGTGCGGGCGATCGTGAACATGTGCCAGCTCCTTTATGCGGCTTCGATGCGGCTTCCGATGATACAGCTTCGAATCGCCGGGGAAAAGCCTCGTAGCTCCCCTTTCCAAGGGGAGTCTTTTAGCAATGCCAAGAGCTCCCCTTGGAAAGGGGAGCCACAAATAGTGGCATTCGGGCGCTGCCGGCGCTACATTACCCGGACGGAATGGCAGGGAACGAGAGGAGATTCTATGAAAGCCCCTATCGGCATTGGTGTGCTCAGCTTTGCCCACGGTCATGTCACGTTGTATGCGGATGTGATGCGCGAGTTTCCGGACGTGCGGCTGGTGTCGGCCTACGACGACAACGCGGAACGCGCGACGCCCATTTGCGAGCGAAACGGGTTGCGTTATACGCCGCACGTCGAGGACGTGTTGAACGATCCGGATGTGCAGGCGGTGATGATCGGCGTCGAGACGAACCGGCATGCGGAGCTGGTGATCGCGGCGGCGCGGGCGGGCAAGCAGATCCTTTTGCAGAAGCCGATGGCGCTGACGCTCGAGGACGCGGACCGGATGATTGCGGCGTGCGACCAGGCGGGCGTGACGCTGGCGATGGGATTCCAGATGCGGCACGATCCGGCGAATCAGAAGATTCGCGAGTTGGTGCGGGGGGGCGAGCTGGGGAACATCTCGATCCTGCGCAGGCGGCACTGCATCGGTGTGCTGCTGGTGGACGCGTTCGTGAACGGCCCGTCGAACTGGCACGTCAGCGCCGAGAAGAACAAGGGCATGTTCGCCGACGACGCGGCGCATCCGGCGGACTTCATGCACTGGGTCCTGGGTAAGCCGGTGAGCGTGATGGCGGAGATAGACAACATCGTGACGGATGTGGCGCCGGACGACAATGGGGTGGCCATTTATCGCTTTGGGAAGGGCGAGATTGGGGTGGTGCTCAACAGCTCGACGGTGATGGCCGCGGAGAATTCGACCGAGGTGTATGGGGATAAGGGGACGCTGATTCAGAATTACGGCGACGGGCCGGGGCTGATGGCGCCGCGTACGGCGGATACGCCGATGTTGAAGCTTTACCGGAACGATACGGGGAAATGGGAGTACTTCGATATACCTACGCCAGAGAATCATGCGGAACGGCTTAATAACGTGCCGCGGCCCTGGGTGGACAGTTTGATTAACGAGACGCCGCCGCCGGCTTCGGCGCTGGACGGGCGGGTGGCGCTGGAGATGGTGCTGGGGGCGTACAAGTCGGCGGAGGAGGGGCGGCGGGTAATGTTTCCGTTGTAGCGAGAAGAGATTGATTTTGTGGCACCCCCAAGTTGGCTTCATGGCTTGGGGGTGTTTCCTTCTTGACAGGATAACAGGATTGGCAGGATGGACAGGATGAGGAAAAAGCTGAAGATCACCACAAAGGCTCAAAGACTCAAAGAACTGCCAAGAACTGCAAGAGCTTTTGACAGGATTTACAAGATTGGGAAGATGAGGAGATTCTCAGGGATCCCATGATTCCCATAGTTCGCATGGGTCTTATAGATCCTATGGGAGCTATGGGAGTCATGGGAAGTATGGGAAGGATGAGGAGCCCTTCATTTTCCCAATCTTGTAAATCCTGTCACTAGCTCTTGCAGTTCTTTGTGTCTTTGAGTCTTTGTGGTGAACTTGCGGTTTCCCAATGCTGTGGTTCCTGAAAGCCCTGGTATCCTGTCAAATGAAGAACGCCCCCAAGGCATGAAGCCGACTTGGGGGTGCCACAAAGCGCAGGGGGGTATGGGGTTTTGGTGATCAGGAGCCTGGGGCTTTGGGTCTTGGGACACCGTGGATGAGGATGGATTTTCGCTGGTGTTGCTCGAGGGCGGCGTCGAGGACGGAGAGTTCTTCGCCTTCGACGATGGTGTAGGGGAACTCGGTGATGCCTTTGGCGTCGAGGAGTTTCACCATGGATTTCTCGAAGTCGGTTTTGCCTGCGGCGATGACCTGGCAACCGAGTGAGACGTTGGGGCGGAGCGGGGTTTCGCTGTCGATGCTCCGTTTCGAGTAGGCGGAGTGAATGTTGGCGCCGACAATCTGGTGTGTGCCCTCGAGGCCGGCGCGGGTGCCTTCGGCCACGGAGCCCTTGAGTTTGTACGCCGGGTCTTTGCCGCGGTGTTTTCCGCGCACGTACCAAACCTGTTTGGAATCGAGCCGGCCGACGCCGCGCTGGGTGCTGCTGGATTCGGTGGTCATGCGGTACTCGTAGGCCTCGACATTCTTGCCGGGCTCGGCTATGACTAGGTAAAGCGTGTCGTCGTAGGTGGTGTTGCCGTTGGGCCTCAGGCCGTGGTCGAGGTCGAGGCCGCGCACGGCGATCGCATTGGCCACGGGCCCCGTGGCCGATTCCGCCCACTCGCCCCCCTTCAGCGAGACGAGCACTTGCGCTTCGGTTTCGACGGCTCGCGCGTCGTCGCCGGTGTAGGCGCGTTCGAATACGGTTCTTTCTTCGGGTGCGACGGCCTGGGGGAGCGTGTCGTAGAGGGTCAGGGCGAGGTTGTCGTTGCCCATGACGAAATTGGTCTTGGTGGTGAATGCGGCATCGGAGATTTTGCGCAGGGGGCGCATCGGAATGTTCATCGGAATCTCGATAACGCGGCCCTCGGCGTCCACGGCTTCGAGCGGCACGGTGTCCCAGGCGATTGGCTGCATGGGGCCGAGATTGCGCTCGATCGCTTCGAGCAGGCGTGCCAGGACTCGATTCCGGATCTCCGCCGCAATGCCGTGTGCCTTGCGATCGATGTCTTTTCCAGGCTTGCTTTCTTGTGGAGGCCGTTGCAGCAGCGCCCTGAGTTCCTGCTGAAGCTTTTGGATCTGGGGGTCATCCGGCATGAATTGGGTTTCGGGGACCGCCGGCTGTCCGAGCGCGGGCAGACAGAGAAGCAGCCCTGCAAGCGATATGGCGAATGCAATGGAAGGTGTCCGCATGATGCCCGCTCCCTGGGGCGCTGCCCCACACGAGTAGCCATTGGCACATTGGAATTCTATCAAGATATCGCGTCGAGTGGAAACAGGCGGGCGCCGCCGTTGACTTCGGTCCAAGCGAAGGGAAATAATACTTGTGTGATAAGGATTGAAGGGTTTTTGTATGAATATTTCCTCCCGTTGCGAATATGCCGCGCGTGCCATTGTTGAACTGGCGCGGAATCCGCGTGCCGAAGAACCGCTGACCGCCACCTACCTCGCGGAACGGCGGCAGATCCCGGAGAAGTATCTCGTTCATATCCTGCTGCAGTTAAAGCGTGCCGGTTTGGTGCGCAGCGTGCGGGGCGCGCAGGGTGGTTATCTGCTGGGGCGCGACCCGGAAAACATCACGCTGTTTGATATCGTTCAGGCCATCGACGGTCCGATCCTGGACCCGTTGCCGGTGGACGACACGGCGGGCAGCGATCTTCGCGCGGCGTGGCGGCGGTCGGCGAAGGGCATTGCGGAGGTCTTGCAGCGCACGACGGTGCGCGAAATCGTCGATAAGGCCACCAAAGCGGACATGTATTACATTTAGTGGAGGTTGGATGATGGGGCGTGGTCATTTTCGATTTTAGATTTTCGATTTTAGATTTAGAATCATAGGGCTGGGACTCCTGTCCAGGCATGGCGGATGGACCACCAGAACAATCCCGCGGGCATACGCGGTTGGATTCGGAGTTCGAAGGCATGATACGTCCCCGAGTGTTGCTCATTGCCGAGGCGGCCAACCCGGAGTGGGCAAGCGTGCCGCTGGTAGGGTGGTCGCACGCGCGGGCTTTGGCGGGCGTGGCGGATGTGCACCTGGTCACGCAGATCCGCAACCGTGAGGCGATCCTGCGCGCGGGGCTGGTGGAAGGGCACGATTTCACCGCGATCGATTCGGAGGCGGTGGCGAAGCGGCTCTACAATCTGAGCGTGAAACTTCGCGGCGGCGAGAGTACGGGCTGGACTACGGGCACGGCGCTGTCGAGTCTTTCGTATTACTATTTCGAGCATGTGCTCTGGCAGACGTTCGGCAAGCGGATCCGCGCGAAGGAATTCGACGTGGTGCATCGCTTGACGCCGCTGTCGCCGACGGCGCCGAGCATCATTGCCGCGAAATGCCGGGGTGCGGGCGTGCCGTTCATGCTGGGTCCGCTGAACGGCGGGGTGCCGTGGCCGAAGGAATTCCAGACGGCGCGGCGCAAGGAGCGGGAGTGGCTGTCGTACCTGCGGTCGGCGTACCGGCTGCTGCCGGGCTACGCGTCGACCCGCCGCAACGCCGCCGCCATCATCATGGCCTCGATGGACACGCGGGCTCAGTTGCCCGAACGCTATCAGGCGAAATGCGTCTATATCCCCGAGAACGCCATCGACCCGGACCGCTTCACCGTGCAGGTCGAGCGCCCCATCGAGCGGCCGTTGCGCGTGGCGTTTGTGGGACGGCTGGTGCCGTATAAGGGCGCGGACATGCTGCTCGAGGCGGCGGCGCCGTTGGTGCGAACCGGGCGCGTGGTGGTGGATATTCTGGGCGACGGTCCGGAGATGGAATCGCTGCGCAGCTTCGTGAACCGCGAAGACCTGGCCAGCGGGATACGCCTCGACGGCTGGGTCGAGCACAGCAAGCTGCAATATCGCTTGTGCGAGTCGGATGTGTTCGCGTTTCCCAGTATCCGCGAGTTCGGCGGGGGTGTGGTCCTTGAAGCGATGGCGCTGGGGCTGGTTCCGATCGTGGCGGACTACGCGGGGCCGCGCGAGTTGGTGTCGCAGACGACGGGCTATCGCGTGCCCCTGGGGCCGAGGGACGTGCTGATTCAGCGTTTTCGCGACGTGCTGAGCCGGTTGGCCGACGACCCGAGCGAAATTCGCGAGATGGGGCAGCGGGCGCGGGCGCGGGTGTTTTCGAAGTTCACCTGGAACGCCAAGGCGCGGCAAGTGTTGGAGGTGTACCGCTGGGTGATGGGCGAGCGGCCGGACAAGCCGGATTTCGGGATGCCGTTTCCGGATGAGGCCATTGCGGACTGAGCAACCTCGTCTTTGTGGCACCCCCAAGCCGGCTTCATGGCCTGGGGGTGTAGTCTTGTGGTGAAGGCCCCCCTCACCCCACCCCTCTCCCCAGGGAGAGGGAATATGAGGGCCTGCGCTGCATTCGACGGCTCAGCCCAAACATCCCCTTCCGGTATGCCACCTCCAAAC
>JAVEWL010000288.1:0-7031 GCA_034004565.1 FCB group bacterium
TCCGTTTCTGCGTTTGTTGCGTGTGGGTGCCCTGTGGGGAACGCCTGTGGGAGTCGCGCTGCAGACGCTGTTCCTCGCACTGGTCTATTTTCTGTTCTGGATATCCCCGGAACGGGGAATGGCGCGCCGGTGGATTTCGCGCGGTCTGATGATTGGCGTATCGCTGTATTTTCTCGCGTGGACTTGGGTAATGCTGAGTCTCACGACTTCACTCGCGGTTCCATAGAGCGATTTAGGATCGAATGCGCAGAGTTGGTTCTCCCAGGTGACAGGGCCTGGTGCGATCTCCTGTCAGATCCGCCGTAGTGTCTTAACTGAAACCTTGGGCTGTCTCCTCCGCGATAACGCGCGCCGCGAAGGCTGTAGTAGGATAATCCGGCCGAAATTGGCGGATCTACACGCATGCCTGGGTGCAAGGCGCATGAGGAGGAGCGATGAGGTTTTGCAACAGATTGAACCTGGCGCTTGCGGTGCTCAGCATTGCGCTTGTCGTGACGGGAACCGGCGCGGCCGAACCCTGGACAGCCTGGCAAAACGCGCTCGCGCCAAAAGGTGAGCCCGGCCCCGAACTGACGCTGGCGCACGACGGCGTAACCGAATACTCGATCCTGGTGCCCGATGCCGCGTCCACGCAAGAGCAGAAGGCGGCGGCGGACCTTGCCCAGTGGTTGAAAGAGATGACCGGCGCCGACTTCGCCGTCGTGCCGGAAACGCAAGCCGTTGGGGACAGCGTTATCAGTATTGGTGTGACCAAGCGGGCGTCCGAGGCGGGCGTCGTCCCAACCGTAGAGTTGGACGACGAAGGCTATGGCATCGCTGCAAGAGGCAAGGGTCTGTACATCTTCGGCGGGCGCACGCGCGGTCCCATCAACGCCGTGTACGCGCTGCTGGAAGAAGACCTCGGCTGCCGCTGGTACACGGCCGACGCCAACCGCATTCCGCACAAGCCCACGCTCGTCTTCCGCCCGGTGTCGCGCACTTTCGTGCCCGCGCTGGCCATCCGGGATCCGTTCTATAACGTCGCATTCGATGGCACGTGGTCGCTGCGCAACCGCAGCAATGCACCCAGCGCGCCCGTGCCGGAAGAGTGGGGCGGCCACATGAACTACGCCCTGTTTGTCCACACCTTCAACACGCTCCTGTCGCCCGAGCAATACTTTGCCGAGCACCCCGAATACTTCATGCTCGGCGAGGATGGACAGCGGACGGCACGGCAACTTTGCACGACGAATCCTGATGTGATACGGATCGTCACCGAAAACGTGCTGCGCATCTTGCGCGAGAATCCGGCCGCCGAGATCATCAGCGTATCCAAGAACGACGGCGGGGGCACGTGCCTGTGCCCCAACTGCAAGGCCATCGACGATGCCGAAGGTTCGCATGCGGGGGCGTTGCTGCACCTTGTGAACAGCGTCGCCGAGAGCGTCGAGAAGGAGTTTCCAAAAGTGATGGTATCGACCCTCGCGTATCTGGAGACGGTCGACCCGCCGAAAACGCTCCGGCCCCGGCCGAACGTGGCCATACAACTTTGCACCGACAACTGCATGTGGGCCCACCCCTTCACGCCCGCCGAGCAGGGCGAAGCGTTCAACAAAGCCATGACCGGCTGGTCCGCCATCAACGTGCCCATCCACATATGGGACTACTGCGTCAACTTCAGTCACTACCCCGCGCCGATGCCCAATATCGACGTCATCGCGGCCAACATCCGCTACTTCGTCGCCCACAGCGCCAAGGGCGTGATGGAGCAGGGCGCCTACCAGGGACCCGGCGAGCGCGATCTGCTGCGGTCCTGGGTGTTCGCCAAGCTCATGTGGGATCCCTCGCGCAACGCGACCGCCCTCACGCGCGACTTTCTCTGGGGCTACTTCGGTCAGGCCGCGCCGGCCATAGCCGCCTACAACGACCTTCTCGACGAAACCGCCCGCGCCCATGCGGAGAGCCTGAAGAGTCCGAAGGAGGGGATCCGCTACGGAATGGACTCCGAATTTCTCACAAAGGAGTTCATCGACAAGGCCAGCGCCCTGTACGACCAGGCCGAAGCCCTTGCCGAGGACGATACAATCCGTCAGCGTGTCGAGCGCGACCGCTTGCCTATCTATTACGTCCAACTCTGCCGAAGCAAAGAATTCACCGGCGACGCCTATCAGCAGATCCTGACGCGATTCGAAACCATCGCCCGCCGCATCGGCATGACCAGTATCATGGAAGGACCGCCCGACCTGGAGCAGAAACTGAAAGCCTGGAAAGACGCGGCACAATAGGCGTGGGCCTATCCGGACAGACTGTGCTGAGAGTTAAGAACGTCCCGCGAATCGTGCATCATAAGCCAGTGAATGCGGTGGGTGTCCATTGGGATCTCACTGAATCGGAAGAGAAAACGGCCCGAGGGTTGACATTCACAAACCCTTGGGCCGTAGTTGTTTACATGGTACCGGGGAGGAGGGTCGAACTCCTGACCTCTGGATCCACAATCCAATTCTTACTCTGTTACCCCGTATTGTATCTATACCACTCCATATCAGGCAGAAGCGCATTACAATCAATGTTGATAGGGGTATTGTCGCGATACCGAATAATGCTGTTGACTATCTGGTGCTTCCGTGATATAAGTTTCTCGTGCTTCCGTCGTGCTTCCGAACAGTCCAGGCGTGCATAGGGGAGGTTAAGAGCCATGGCCGACAAAGGGCGGATAAAGCTCAACAACAGGGTCATTGACGGGTGCAAACCAAAGGCTGCGCCATACGATGTCACGGACGCGGACACCCCCCAACTCGTATTGCGCGTTTCCGCGACAGGGCACAAGTCTTTCTTTGTGAGGTACCGCCGCAAGGATGGGAAGCAAACCCGCGTGAAGCTCGGTAACGTTTCAACCGACGCCGCGGTAATGGGGGTTGACGTGCTCCTTCCGGGCGAAGACAACCCCAATGCCACGCCAACCCTTACCGTTGCCCAAGCCCGTTCCAAGGCCAGAGAAATCCTTCTGTCCGTCGAGAAGGGGATTGACCCCGCGGCCAAGAAGCGTGAACGCCGCGAGCAAGAAGGCCCAATGACGTTGCGCAGATTCCTCGACGGACCTTATGCCAGCTTCGTTCGGACCAATCTGCGCTCTGCGGAAAACACCCTCGACAGGCTTGCAGCGGCATTTGACGACCAGAAGAACGACAAGGGCGAAGTCCTGCACAGCGGCTTCCTGGACAGGCCGCTTGTGGACATTACAGCAGAAGCGGTGAATCGCTGGAAGGCCTACCGGGTGTCCCAAGCTCTCAAGGACGCCGGCATCAAGCCGAAGACAGCCAAGAGTGAAGACATGGAGCCCTTCCGGGCTGTCGGCGACAGGCACATTGCCTGCCTGCGGTCGGCCCTCAGCTACGCCGTGGTCTGTGGGTACCTGCCCACGAATCCATTGAAGGGCGAGCGAGGGGTCAAATTGCAGAAGGTCGACCCTCGCAAACACATCCGCCCCTTCACCGCCGACGAACAGACGAAGCTCTTCAAGGCCGTGGACGCCCGCGAAGAGCGTATGCGCAGGGAGCTTGCAGAGTGGAACGCCAAGCGGCGGGAGACTGGAACACCGGAGCTCCCCGAGTTCGGATATTTCACCGACTACGTGAAGCCGCTGTTGACCTTGCTGTTCGCGACCGGCATGCGCCGCGGCGAAGCGCTCAAGCTTCAATGGCGGGATGCGAACCTCGACGGAGCCACGGTCACAGTGCGCATGGAGAATGCGAAGACGAAGCGAGAGCGCACCATTCCGTTGACTCGTACAGCCGTTGAAGCCCTGCGCCTATGGAAGGCCCAGTGCGCGGCTCCGTTCCCCGAGAGCCCAGTGTTTACTTCGAACCGTCACGGTGGCGCCTTGGGCGATATCAAGAAGGTGTGGGGGAAGTTACTGAAAGACGGAGGACTCCCGCATCTGCGGGTTCACGATGTTCGTCACACTGTTGCCACGGAAATCTTGAAGCGGAAGGATATTGCTGTGGTCCAGAAGGTTCTTGGCCATGCACAGATAACCACAACCGCCCGCTATCTGCACCCGGACGAAGGGCAGATGCGGGAAGCGCTGGAAGCCATGGAAGACCGGCACAGCAACGTTGTTGCGTTCCAGCAGCCAGCAGAAGCGGCGGAATAGGGCAAGGGCGACACCCCCGGCTGTGGGCAGTCGGGGCGGGACATAGAAATGCCCGCCGACGGTGCCAGTAACACCGTGACGGGCTAACCAAGACGCACAGCAGACGTGCGACGTGGCTTGTGACCGGATTATACCGGCCCGCCCCGCCTCGTGTCATGCTGGCGACGTAGGAGCGACCAATGAACAACGCAGCCACCGAAACACCCGTCGTGCGCCATGATGCCGATTCACCCCTGCCGCGTGTTGTGCCGTGGCCGGTGCATTACACCGTGTCCGTCCAGGATGAGTATTGGTATCCAGCCGATTCAGCGAGCTTCTCCGCGACCTGCCCCCGCTGTCGTGGCTTGCACGAGTTGAAGGGGGGCCAGGCGAATTATTGCCCCTACTGCGGCGAGCACATCGAAGAGACGGCCCTCAACGTCAGTGTGCGCGAAGCTGAGTAAGGCTGTTCGTTTCTTTTGACAGGAGCCCGACCGTATGGAGCGGTCGGGCTTTTCATTTGGCGATTTCAGAAGGAGGGCCGAACCATGACAATGACGCCGCGATGGGGGACTATTGCCGAGGCGATGGAACTGCACCGAGTCTCGAGAAGCACGATTGAGCGCTGGCGCAAACTCGGCCTCATCACGTCGAAACCGTCTCCCTCTGGAACCCCTCGCATCCTGCTCGAAGACCGGACAGCGGTGAATATCCGTCGCGTGCTCGCTCCGGTGAAACCTCGCAAGAAGAAGTAGGCCGGACGGAGCAATATCAAATATTGCGCAAAACCCGAAATCCAATCCTATTTAACAAGGTGGGTTTCCTGCTAATGTTTCGTCGCCGGGGCAAAGGCGACGGCCTTCTCGCTAATTCCGCAGGGCGAACGCCCCGGCTACACCTAATTTTCTGCGGACGGCATTGCGGAGTGCTCGACATGGCCACCGACCCCTGGAACGACGACCCGGAATCATCCCCTCAACTCGAGTTCTACGGCGGGCACCTGCGGCAACGCCCGTTGTGGACTGCGGCCGAAGCAGGAATGCTTTTGCTCTCATCTGGAAAGCTCGAAGCGGTACTGCATATCGCCGACACCACGGGCGCATCCTACGAGTTAATGGCGGCACGGGTTCGCGGAGTTGATAGCGCCGTGCGCGTCGCCGTTGCAGCCGGCCAGATTGAAACGCGGCCAGACGGCGATCGCGTTCTACTCGTTCCGGCCTCGTTCGTCGTTTGGGCGCTGAGCCAGGGCTACAGCCTGCCAGCGGAGATTGTCGCTCTGGTCGAAGTGGGCGATTGGACCGAAAGAAGCGAAGACACGAACGCGCCAACACGAACGGCATGCGCTACCCAAAATGACTACCCGCTGACGCCGCTTGAGTCCGAGATTCTTGAAAGATTGCGTAGCGATGGACCATTGACGGCCCCACAGATTACCGAACTGCTATACCAAGACGGCTCCACCAACAGCCAACGCTCTGTCGAAAAGGTGCTCGCCAAGCTGAAAAGTTACAAAGTAGTGGCAAATCGGCGCGGTGCTGGCTACTTCGTTGTGAAGGACAGGGGTAACACTTGACGCATGCACAGAAGATGGGCATTTGAGAGGCACACAGGGGGTACTTGAGGGGTATTCAGAGAGTAATTAGGGACGGTCACAAATCCGAATTAGTTCAGTAGAGTTCATCTTGTCAGCGCAAGTAGCGCCGAATGCGGCAACAACAAGAGGACTCTACCGATGGCAACCGAAAACACACAGCACACCGACAGCCTTGTGGACGAAAAGACCGCAGCCCGCATGATTGGGATGTCGGTCCCCTGGCTGCGGATGATGAGGCAACAGGGCTCCACCAGCCGCGTGAAGGCGATCCCGTTCATCCGCCTGGGACGTGCCGTGCGTTACGAAACTTCGGCCCTGCGCGAATACGTCGCGGCGCATCGAGTCGTTCGGTGAGTTCCGAACTCCTACCCACAGCAACGCCGGCGGAACGAGCACTCATTCTGCGGCTCTGGAACAGAGACCCTGGCTCGACGTTGCTTGACGACGACGAAGATCACCCGCTTGTTGCCGAAGTCGTCAAGGGTCACGCCCGAGGCTGGTCGTTCACGCCGCTCGCCGGGAAGCGGCCAACGTCGCCGGGGTGGCAGCGTCAACCCCGAGCCACGCTTGACCAAGTGATAGAGTGGGCCAAGCGCGGTAACGTCGGCCTCAGAACCGGGACCGCTTCCGGAGTGGTCGTGCTCGACGTGGACGAGGCCAAAGGCGGACGGGTCCCCGATGGTCTACCAGAGACTGTTACAGTCGAGACCGGTGGCGGCGGTTTGCACTTCTACTTCCAGGCTCTCGATGGTGTAGATCTCGGCAACAGTGTCGGCAAGATCGCGCCACATGTGGATGTTCGCGGCGAGGGCGGGCAAGTCGTTTTCCCTGGCAGCGTCCATCCCGAGACAGGCGCGTTTTATGAGTGGGCCGAGTGCTTATCACCTGATGATGTGTCTTTGGCGCCCTTCCCTTGCGTCCTGCTCGACCTGCTCCGCAAGCAGTCCGAAAGGCCTGCGCCCGCACCAACCTCGCCGAGGGCCACGCCGTCAGACCTGCGGAACCGCTATTTGGAGAAGGCACTTTCCGAAGAACTCGATGCTGTCACATCGATGCCCGAGGGACAGCGCAACGACAGGCTGAATCGGGCCGCGTTCAGCTTGGGGCAGCTTGTCGGCGAAGGCTTGAACCCCGAAGACACTGCCGAACTATTGCTGAGCGCCGCCATGCGGGCCGGACTTACAGAATCCGAAGCACGGGCCACCATCCGCAGCGGCTTGACCGACGGCCAAGCGCACCCGCGGGTAATACCTGAACCCTCCATGCGGCCGACGCCATCCACACGCCCCTCGCTTGGCGAAACGGGGGCGGCGGATTCCGCAACGA
>JAVEWL010000289.1:0-7025 GCA_034004565.1 FCB group bacterium
CCTCACGCGCATGGACCCCGTCGAGGCCGCCGACGCACGCCACCTCATGGGGTACGGCGAAGACACCGCCGGCGGGCTCATGGTCACGGAGTTCCTGGCCTATCCCGATACAATGACCGTCCAGGATGTTCTGGACGACATGCGCAAGCACGCCGAAAAATACTCGGACTATTCCATCCAGTACTGCTTCGTTCTCGACCCTCAAGGCGAACTGGTGGGCGTATTGCCCCTGCGAGACCTGGTCCTGTCGCCCGCCGCGCGCTCCGTGCGCGATGTGATGATCAAGAACCCGTTGCGCGTTCGCGCACAGGCTTCCCTCGAAGAATTGGAGCAATTCTTCGATCGCTACTCCTTCCTCGGCACGCCCGTCGTCGACGAGAACGACCGGCTCATCGGCATCGTCGAACGTTCCGCCGTCGAACAGGCCCAGGAGGCCCGCTCCCACCGCACCTTCCTGCGCTTCTCCGGCATCGTCGGCGGCGAGGAACTGCGCAACATGTCCCTGCGGTCCCGCGCCCCGCGCCGCCTCTCCTGGCTCAGCGTCAACATCCTCCTCAACGTCATCGCGGCCAGCGTCATCGCCGTGTTCCAGAACACCCTCGAGCAGGTCATCGCGCTCGCCGTGTTTCTCCCCATTGTTTCCGACATGAGCGGCTGCTCCGGCAGCCAGTCTGTCGCCGTGAGCATCCGCGAGCTTACCCTCGGCATCATCCGGCCCCGCGACTTCCTCCGCGTCTTCTGGAAGGAAGCCCAGATGGGCATCATCAACGGCATCATCCTGGGCATCATGCTCGGCATCGTGGCCATTCTCTGGAAAGGCAATCCCTGGCTCGGACTCGTGGTCGGCGGAGGACTCGCGGCCAACACCCTCTTCGCCGTGTGCCTCGGCGGCTTGATCCCGCTTCTCCTGCGCCACTTCCGTCTCGACCCGGCCCTGGTCTCGAGCCCGCTGCTCACCACCTTCACGGACATGATGGGCTTCTTCCTGGTCCTCGGCTTCGCAACCCTCGCCCTGGCCCACTTATAGCTCCCACAACTCCCATACTTCCCATGATTCCCATCCCAGGCAGGATTTGATTTTTCCCCTGCTCGCCATTACACTTACGAACTTCCAAACACGGCAAAACACTGGCCAAAACGCAACTCGCAGTCCCGGGGCGGGAACATGATCGAAGATGCGCTGCACATCCTTACCGAAGGTCAGAACCTGACGCGCGATCAGGCCGCCCAAGCCATGCGAATCCTCATGACGGGCGAGTGCACTCCGGCCCAGGTCGGCGCATTCCTGGTAGGGCTGCGCATCAAGGGCGAAACCTCCGACGAGATCACGGGCTTCGCCGAAACCATGCGCGCCCTTGCCACCCGCGTCGAGACCTCGCGCAGCCCCCTCGTAGACACCTGCGGCACCGGCGGTGACCATTCTGGCACCTTCAACATCTCTACGACCGCCGCCTTTGTCGTAGCCGGTGCGGGCGTGGCCGTCGCCAAGCACGGCAACCGCAGCGCCACGAGCCTCTGCGGCAGCGCCGACGTACTCGAAGCCCTCGGCGTCAATATCGACGCCGACGCCGTCCGGGTGGGCAAGTGCATCGACGAGATCGGCATCGGTTTCCTGTTCGCCCGCTCGCTCCACGGCGCCATGAAGAACGTCGCCGCCATCCGACGCGAGCTCCGCGTGCGCACCGTGTTCAACCTGCTCGGCCCCCTGACGAATCCCGCGGGCGCCTGCGGTCAGGTCATGGGCGTCTTCAAGCGCGATCTGATCACCCCAATCGCGCAGGTTCTCGCCAACCTCGGCACGCGGCACGCCTTCGTCGTGGCCGGCTCGGACGGCCTGGACGAGTTGACCCTCAGCGGCACGTCGTCCGTGGCCGAAGCGCGGGACGGCAAGGTGAGTCACTACGAGCTTGATCCCGCTGACCTCGGCCTCCCGCACGCGGACCGAGGCACCCTCAAAGGCGGGGATGCCCAACAGAACGCGAACATCTTATTACAGGTCCTCGGCGGCGAATCCGGTCCCAGACGGGACATCGTGCTGCTCAACGCCGCCGCGGGCATCCTGGCCGGACAAGGTGCGTCGGATTGGTCCGCCGCCCTGGACACCGCCCGCGCCGCCATCGATTCCGGCGCCGCCAAGACAAAATTGAACGAACTCATACTGATTTCACAGGACACTGCGTAAGGATAAGGACATGCCACCTCCAAACTTGTTTGGGGGTGCTTAATTATGAGTTGGAGTCATCCGAAGCACCCCCAAACAAGTTTGGAGGTGGCATGTCCGGTATTCGGTAATTCTTAAGTTGAAAACGCCTCGAATCGAGGTAAGGACGCCATGATTCTCGACGAAATCTGCGCATACAAACGTGAAGAGGTAGCGGCACGCAAGCTCATCGTGCCTCAGGACCGGCTCGTCGAAGCCGTGAAAGAGGTCCGGCCTCCCCAGGATTTTCGCCGCGCGTTGCGGGCGGAGGGCATGAGCCTCATCGCGGAAATAAAACGCGCGTCGCCGGTTAAGGGCGTTTTCATGGAAGACATGGATCCCGTCGACGTGGCGGGCGCATACGAGCAGGGGGGCGCCAGTGCCATCTCCGTGCTCACGGACGAGAAGTTCTTCAAGGGCTCGCTCGACGATCTCACCGTTGTGCGCAAGCACGTCGCCGTTCCCTGCATGCGCAAGGAATTCATCGTCGACGAGTACCAGATCTTCGAAGCCCGCGTCGCGCTCGCCGACGCAATCCTCCTCATTATGCGCGTGTTGTCGGACGAGCAGGTCAAGGACTACCTCGGCATCGCCAAGTCCCTCGGCATGTCCACCCTCGTCGAGACCCACGACGCCACCGAGATCGAGCGCGCCATCAACGCCGGCGCCCACATCATCGGCATCAACAACCGCAACCTCGACACCTTCCACACGGACTTCCGCAACACCCTCGAGCTCAAGAAGCGGGTGCCCGGCGGGCATGTGCTGGTCAGCGAGAGCGGCATCCAAACCCGCGACCAGGTGAAGATGCTCGAGGACGGCGGCGTGGACGCGATCCTCGTCGGCGAGACCCTCGTCACGAGCCGCGACATCGTGGCCACAATCCGGGAGCTGCTGGGGCGCGATGAAAGTTAAGATCTGCGGCATTACAAACCTGGACGACGCCCTCGCGGCCTGCGATGCGGGCGCGGATGCGCTCGGCTTCAACTTCGCCCCCGAAGCCCGCAAACGCAACCGCTACATCGACCCCGAAGCGGCACAGCGCATCGTCGAGCTCTTGCCGCCTTTCGTTACCACAGTGGCCGTGTGCGTCAACGATTCACCGGAGCATTTGCTCCAGTACTTGACCTTTGTCGACTGGGTCCAGCTTCATGGCGAAGAGACCGTCGAGCAGTGCGAACCCGTCGCCAAGCGCGCCATCAAGGCCTTCCGCGCCGCGCCGGGGTTTGAACCCGAGTCTGTGCTGGCCTATCCTACGGCCTCGTATCTCCTCGACGCCTACGTGCCCGATGCGCGCGGCGGAACGGGGGAGACCTGCGACTGGGAACTCGCGCGAAGCGTCGTGGCGCTGGGCAGGCCGGTGTTTCTTGCCGGCGGCCTGACTCCCGGCAACGTGGCCGAGGCGGTGCGCCTGGTGCGCCCATACGGTGTGGATACGGCGGGGGGCGTTGAAGCGTCCCCGGGCCTTAAAGATCGCGACAAGATGCGGAATTTCATACGACATGCCAAGACTGCATTCCTTTCCTGACAAGCGCGGCCGCTACGGCCAGTACGGCGGCCGTTTCGTGCCCGAAACCATCATGCCCGCGCTGCTCGAACTCGAGGCCGCCTACGAAAGCGCCAAGGCCGACCCCGAGTTCCTGGCGCTGCTCGAGAAGTACCAGGGCGACTACGTCGGCCGGCCCACGCCGCTCTACTTCGCCGCGCGCCTGACCGAAGCCCTCGGCGGCGCAAAGGTCTACTTCAAGCGCGAAGACCTCGCCCACACCGGCGCGCACAAAATAAACAACGCCCTCGGCCAGGTCCTCCTCGCCAAGCGCATGGGCAAACGCCGCGTCATCGCCGAAACCGGCGCGGGACAGCACGGCGTCGCCACGGCCACCGCCGCCGCCCTGCTCGGCCTCGAATGCGAGGTCTACATGGGCGAAGACGACATGGCCCGCCAGATGCTCAATGTCTTCCGCATGCGTCTCCTGGGCACGCGCGTCGTGCCCGTCGGTTCCGGCACGAAGACCCTCAAGGACGCCATCAACGAGGCGATGCGCGACTGGGTCACCAACGTCGAGGACACCCATTACGTTCTCGGCACGGTCATGGGCCCGCACCCCTTCCCGATGATCTGCCGCGATTTCCAGAGCATCATCGGCCGCGAAGCGCGCGAGCAAATCCTCGCGAAGGAAGGCCGGCTCCCCGACGCGCTCATCGCCTGCGTCGGCGGCGGCAGTAACGCGATGGGCCTCTTCTTCGAGTTCCTCGACGACGCCGATGTCCGCATGATCGGCGTCGAGGCCGGCGGTCGCGGCATCGAATCGGGCGAACACGCGGCCCGATTCGCCGGTGGCAACATTGGAATGCTCCACGGTTCCGTGAGCTACGTCCTCCAGGACGACAACGGCCAGATCCTCGGCACGCACAGCGTCTCCGCGGGCCTCGACTACGCCAGCGTCGGCCCGGAGCACTCGTACCTCCGCGACATCAAGCGCGTCGAGTACACCTACGCGACGGACGAGGAGGCCCTCGACGCCTTCCAGCGCATCGCCCACACCGAAGGCATCATCCCCGCCCTCGAAAGCTCGCACGCCCTGGCTCACGCCTTCAAAGTGGCGCCGCGGCTCTCGAAGGATTCGATCATCATCGTCAACATGTCCGGCCGGGGCGACAAGGACGTCGAACAAGCGGCGAGACTCATCCTGCCGGAGGAGAAATAGCTGTGAACCGCATCGAGAAGCGCTTCAAAGACCTCAAGGAACGCGGCGAAACGGCGTTCATACCCTTTATCACGGCGGGTGACCCCACGCTTGAATTCACCGCGCGCCTCGTGCCCGAATTGGAGAAGGCCGGTGCCGACATCATCGAGTTCGGCGTGCCGTTCTCCGACCCCATGGCCGACGGCGTCGTGAATCAGGAAGCCGCCCAGCGTGCGCTGAAACACAACGTGTCCCTGCACGACATCGTACGGACGGTCGGCGAACTCCGCGCAAAGACGCAGGTTCCCATCGTCCTCTTCACGTATTTCAATCCGATCATGGCCTACGGCTTCGAAGCCCTGGCCGCGGACTGCGCCAGGGCCGGCGTCGACGGCATCCTCTGCGTCGATCTGCCGCCTGAGGAGGCCGGCGACTACAACCGCATCATGTCGGCAAACAACATCTGCACGATCTACCTCATCGCGCCGACCAGCACCGACGACCGCGTCGAGCTCATCGCAAAACAGTCCACGGGCTTCGTCTACTACGTCTCGCGCACCGGCGTCACCGGCGTGCAGTCGGAAATGCAAGCCTCCGTACGCCCCATGGTCGAAAAGATTCAGCGGCACAAGGGCGTCCCCGTCGCCGTCGGTTTCGGCATCTCGACGCCCGAACACGCCGCCGCCGTCGCGGAATACGCCGACGGCGTCATCGTCGGCAGCGCCATCGTCCGCAAGATCGGCGAACTCGGCGACACCCCAAACGCGCTGCCTCAGATCGTCGCCTTCGTAAAATCCCTCGCCGAGGCCACCAAGCGCCGCAAGGCCGGTGCGGTCAGTGGATAAGGCCGACCTCCAGAACGGCCTCCACCGGGCCGCCGCCCTGGGCGCCGCGGACGCCGAAATCGTCCTCGTGCGCGACGCCGATTTCAGCGTCGACGTCTCCCGGGGCGAAGTCGAGACCTTCTCCCTCGCGGAAGCCATCGGCGTCGGCGCGCGCGTCTTCACGCCCGACCGCCGCATGGGCTTCTCCTATGCCGCCGATCTCGCCGGCTCCATCGACGCCGTCGTCGAGGCCGCGTGGCAAAACGCCCTCGGCAGCGATCCCGACGAACACAACGTCCTCCCCGAGGAAGCGGGCGTATCCGAGGCCGACTGGGCCGAGCAGGACTTCGCCGTCGTCCCCTCTGCGGACAAGGTCGCTTTCGCCCGCGAGCTCGAACGCAAGGCCCTCGCCGCCGACCCGCGCATCACGGTCATCCAGCACGCGCGCTACGGCGATTCCACCTACGAAGTCACCCTCGTCAACAGCCGGGGCCTCAGTCGCACCTACCGCAACGCATCCTGCTCCTGCTCGGTCGTGGCCATGGCCGCCGCGCCCGACGTCGACAGCGAGACCGGCTGGGAATTCGACCACGCGCGCCAGTTCGCCAACCTGCGCCCCGACTTCGTCGTCCAGGGCGCGGCCGAAGACGCCACGCGCCTCCTCGGCGGCCGGCCCTGCGCCACCGGCGCCGTGCCCGTCGTTCTCGACAACTACGTGGCGGTCCAGTTCCTCCAAATCATCGGACCGGCCCTCATGGCCAACAACGTCCTCAAGGGAAAGTCCCTGTTCGCGAAGGACCGCGGCGAGCTCATCGCCTCCGAGCGCGTGACCCTGATCGACCAGAACGATCTCCCCAACGGCATTAATCGTTCGCCCTTTGACGCCGAAGGCGCCCCGGCGCGACGCGTCGTCCCGGTCGAGAAAGGCGTCTTGCAAGCGTTCCTCCACAACAGCTACACCGCCGACAAAATGGGGGAGAGCACCACCGCCAACGCCACCCGAGGCGGCTTCCGTTCCACACCCGAAGTCGGGGCCACGAATTTCTACCTTGATCCGGGGACCCAAACCCAGGATGATTTACTCCAGGCGGCGGGACAGGGCCTCTTCGTGACGGGCGCCATGGGCGTACACACGGCGGATCCCATCTCGGGCGATTTCAGCTTCGGCGCGACCGGCCTGCTCATCGAAAATGGGCAACTCGGTCGGCCCGTGCGCGGCGTGACCATCGCCGGCAACATGAAAGACGTATTGAGGGGCATAGTGGCGGTAGGGAATGACCTGCGTTTCTTCGGGGCGTACGGTTCCCCCTCCTG
>JAVEWL010000290.1:0-7025 GCA_034004565.1 FCB group bacterium
CCTTCGACAGGGCAGATTTCTTGAGCCGGCGTGCCTGAAGCCACAAGGAAGCCGCGAAGACGATTGCCGCCGGAATGTGGGACAGGGCTGAGATGACAATGAGAGACATGAAAGCCCCGTCATGGGTGAACTGACTAAGGCGGAGCAGGCAGGTATCGCGGAGGTAATTCGCGATGTGCCCGAATGCAAAGAAACTGACCATGAGGGTGCAAAATGCCGCGGCCAGTGAAATCAGCAAGGCGCGACAGAGGGCAAATCGCCGTTTTGTGGCCCAGTAGATGAACGTGCCGGCCAGGAGCAGAGAGAGAGGAACGAGGATCAAGAAGGCACTTTTTCCAATCATCAGCCACGCGAAAAGGGCCATCCACACTACTTCCATCATTCTCATGGCGCAAGCCCCTTATTCCACAACCTCCCCACAAGCCGAACCGAGATTCCTCGCAATACGTCACGCCCAGCCGAGAGGCTTGCTCGATACGTGACGCGCTATTATAGCCCTGTACGCGCCATGCAAATCCACCCGTGGTTTTGCGGCGCCGGAGTTTTGAATAGGGGCATCCCGCGAGGAAATAGGGAACGCTGGGGCTGTTGAAAAAGGCCGAATACGGCACAAGTCCCCATTGATAGTCAAAGGGTTATGAAGCAAGAATTGGACAGATTCGGCCTTTTTCAACAGCCCCACGCTGCCCTGTTTCCACTTTTTGCGCCGTTCGCCTCTGATGCGTCGGGCGCCCCAAAGAACCAGATCCAAGCCCAGGCGGAAGATATAGAAACAGGGTAGCGTGGGGCTTTCTCAACAGCCCCAGCGTCCCCTATTTTGCCCAATGAGCCTGTAGGTTTCCTTATCGAGGTAGTACCACTGCTCTGGGCGCATGTTCCCTCCAGGTTGGCTTCCCGGGAAATCGGAAAGAGCACGGCGGCAAAGGAAATAGTCACTGTGGCATCTGCTCAAACTGAAAGCCTAATTGAGCAGAATTAGCCGTTTGACTTCAACAACATCTCGGCTTTGGTAATCATGTAATTCATAAGCTAAACCACCGGTTCTGCCGGTGGTCGTTGATTCTTCTCCAATTCTCCCATTCTGGTGCTTCACATGTGCGGGCTGTGCCAGTTCATGCTGCCATTCGGGTTACCGGATACCCATCCTCCTTCTATCATGCCCCAGTCGCAGGTACAGCAACCATTATGAATCCACGTTACGTTTGTGTGGTAGACAATGTTGCCGTGCCCATCGGGAGCGGAGGTTCCTTTCCATGCGATGCTGCCATCGGGAAGGTGGTAATGCATACACAGTCGGCATCCCCACTTACCGCATACCTGGCAGCGCTGGGCTACCGAACTCCGGTCTGGCGGTCCTATTGTGTTTGATAGGTGCAGCATGAATGAACCTGGTGCCGTTCGGGCGCCGCACCGGGGGCAACTCTTTGGACGGATCTCCTCAACACGCTTTGTCTTGGGTGGCTCGTTTTTCCAGCCGTCGAGAAGGAGCCGATTCACCGCGGGGTGGTGTGCGTACTCTGGTCTTGGCTTGCTGGTGAGTCCCGCAGCGGCCAGTTTTGCCGCCGCCAGCTTGCCCCCGAAATACTTACCCCCATACCACACCAACCCCGCCAGCACGGGAATCGTCAAGCACACGAAAGGAAACGCCGTCTGCATCAGGAGCGAGAGGATTCCTCCAAACCACCAGCATCGCGCGGGTGCGCTGTGGGCCGCGCTGCAGATTGCACAGCGTGGCACCACCACGACCTCCTCCTCTTTGCCTTTGTAGAACGTCTCATTCACGGAAAACAAGGGTTCGGCCGGGGTCATCCCACAGAACCAGCAGAGGTCGGCTTCCGCGCTGGGTGGCGTTGCCGGTTTCAACCATCGGGGATGGTAAACGCAGCCGCACTGGACGCAGCGCCGCCACGGCAGCAGCCACGGCGTCAGACCTAAGGCAAGCAGCAGAACTGGACCGAATGAATCGAGCTCATAGTATGCGTTGTAGAGAGCAAATGGCACCAGGAGGGCTGTGAGCAGTGCGGGAATCCACTTTAGCGGTGGATAGTGAAGTTTTGCGTCGGCGAAACCGCACTGCGGACAGATCGTTCCCATTTGATTGGTAGGCGCTGAACCCGCCTCCTGAGTGGCACCAGCGGTCTTTGCGGGGGGCGTTGCCGTGGTGGCGCGGTCTTCGCGGTTGAGTTCGGCCTCCCACCCGTTACCAAATCGTTCAGTTAGACGCTTCGCGAGATCATTCGCTTCCTCGGTTCGGCCAAGTCCACGTAAAGAAACCACGCGCTGCGCCATGATATGACGACGTTCCGGAGAGTCTCGCTCCAGTTCATCCAGGAGAGTGAGGGCGGCGGCGTATTGTTTGTTGGCGATAGAATCGAGTGCCCGCCTGAAGAGAACGCGAGAGTGCCCCTTGTCCATATGCGCCCCTTTGCCCCATTGGGCGATTAGCATACGTATCCGATAATAGTACTCATTCTAGTGTAGGTGGACCTCCTTTCCTGTGTCAAAGGCGCCACGCCGGGGGCTTGAGGCCTTGTGCCTTCACACGCGCACCAGCCGCCCCTCATTGGATGAGCGTGCTAGAATACAGGGATGTCTACTTGCGGGTTTGGCAGCGGTGAACCGGAAGTATTGACGACCGGCCCGGAAATCAGCGTTACCGTTTCCCTCCCCTTTACCTGTTCCATTACCACTGTTAGCGTGTTCCGTGTTTTCGCTATTTGGCATAGACGCGGTCGCGGAGTGCGGGCTCTCGCAGGAGCATGGAGTGCAGGAAGGACCAGCAGTAGACGAGGTGGCCTTCGTAGCCGGAGGGATTGCCGCTCCAGTCAAAGACCTCGGCCCCCTTGCCCATGCGGTCCACGAACCCGTTCTGGAAGCCGCCGCCGTTGGGGAACACGCCCTCGCTCTGGCGTTTCAGCATCGCGTCGAGGATGGTGTCGGCCTGCCGGTCCATCCCGACGATGTACAGCGCGTTGAGCAGGTAGGAGGTGTTGCTGACGCCACAGCCGCCATTGAGGAACTGCTCGAATTCGAAGTAGACCTCCATTTCCTCGCGGGGAACCGGCCGGAGATTCAGCGGAACGCCCAGGTCGAAGCGTTTGAAGGCGGTCTTCTCGAGTTCGCTCCAGTATCGCTGAAGCATCGCCTTCCCGGGGCCCGGCTCGATCACCCCGTAGTTGATGGCGAAGCTTGTGGCGACGTCCGTATGGATGTCGTGAAGCACTCCGTCGCGGCTTCTCCAGAGTCCCAGCCAGCCGGTCTCGGGGTTGTAGAACGCGGGGTGGAATGAGGCCTTGAGCCGCGCCGCCAATTCCCGGTATTGCTGTTGCTTTTCGGTGCGGCCCAGGCGTCCCTCGAGGTCCGCCAGGCCCAGCCAGGCGCGATAGGCCATGGTGTTTACGTAGGCATTTTTGTGGCCGGTGACGTAGCAGTCCCACGCGCAATCGGGATCGCGGGGCGGTCTTGATCCGCTGTTGCCGCTTTGCTTCGATTCGATCAATCCGTCCCCGTCCACATCGCGCCGTTCCATGTACCGCGAGAGAAACTCGAGACGCTCGATCCGCCGCGTGAGCCATTCGGTGTCGTTGGAGGCCTCGACGTAGCACCACGCGCCAATCAGAACAGCGGGGTTGCCGTCCATGACGTTCTGGTTGTCGGCAGGATTGATGTCCTTCGCGACGGGGGCGTCGCTGCCCGCCGTGCCGAGGGCCGTGTAGGCGACGAGACCGTCCGAATTGGTCTTGCAGTCGATCCAGTAGTCCACCGCGCGCCGCAAGATGGGCGGCATGGAAACGCCCGGCGCCAATTCCGGCACGAGAAGGGTGGCATCGCCCAGCATATACAGGACGCTGCTCACGGGATCGCTGAGGACGTTGTTGGCCCATACGCCGATGACGTCGCGGCTTCCACCCGAAGCGCCGCAACTCTGTTGGATCAAGTTGAACCATCCGCGCCGGGCGGCCTTCCATTGCTTCTCGTCCTTGAAGCCTTCCGGCATTGGCAGGAGCACGGGGGTGAATTCCAGGTCAATGGGCGAGGTTGGGCCGGGTACAGGCAATTCAAGCGTTACGGTGAGCCACTTTTCACTGCGACTCCCCTCGATGCGTCCCGTGAGTTCAGGGCGGCTCGCGCAGGTGAGCAGCATTTGTCCGAGATCCGGGGCGTTGATGATGCAGGGAAGGTGGAACTTTCCGTCCGCCGTCCACGTGTCGCTGATAATGGATGTGACCGTCGTGACCGGTTCAAACGGAAAAAGCAGTTCCAGTTTGTCCACCTGCTCCGAGATTGCCTTGTCGCAGGATACCCGCATCCGTAGCGTGTCCGGTTGCACGGCAACGCGCCATGCCAGCTCGTTGCCTTCTCCCAGGGAGTAGCGGTATTCAATCGTTCCGTTGTCGCGCGCTCCGATGTGCACATTCGGCGTCACGGCTTGGCCATTCTTGCTCAGGCGCAGTTCGATGGGCGACTTGAGGAGATTGATCCCGGCCCGGCCGGTGCCTTCGGTGTCCCAGCCGAGTTTCTTCAGGCGGGCGGATATCGTATCGGCCTCGATATTCAGATCGAGGGTGGGCGATGAGGTGGTGAGCGCGATGGTTTCCGTCGAGTTCGTCTCGACCTTCTTCTCCGCCATGGCCGCCGGTTCCATGAATTGCCAGAACAGGCCGCCTACAGCAAGAAGCAGACTCAGGCGACACCAGCGCCGTGCGCAGTTGATTCCTGGCGGTACCATATCCTCGCTCTCCCTGGGTTGATTACGCCTATGTGCGTTTCCGGGCGGACAATGCGGGCTCCGGTGGGGCATAGTAGCAGATTGCTTCTTAGACGGCTGTGATGCGGCGCGCAAGACGGGGTTGTGTTGATGGACCTTATGGACTGGGAGGATTGATGGGGTTGGGCGGTGGGGGAGATAATGGTGGGGTGTTGGTTGGGATGGATGATTGGAAAGGGCCGTTCATTATGTGGTTCAGGATTGGGGTTTGGGTGTTGGTTGCCGGGTGGTCGGTGGGGGCGTATGCGGGGGCGCCTACGTTTCAGGAGTTAATGGAGCCGGGGGTGTTTCCGGAGGCGCAGCGGGGGATGGTGGTGGAGGGGGCGGAGGTCTCAGAGGCGGGGCTTCGGATTGTGACTACGGGGGCGGAATTTTCCTTGGATGGTAAGGGGCGGGGGAGTTTTCGGCAGCGGATTGGGCATGCGCGGGAGGTGTTGCGGATCGGAATCGAGGGGGTGGCGGGGGCGCCGGTGTTGCGGCATTCGGGGAGCGGGTTTGCGTTGGCGAGTTTTGAGGCGCCGAAGCTGGATATTCGTGCGAATGGGGATTCGCTGTTCATGTTTCATGCGCGCGAGGCGGTGACGGTTGAGCTTGAGCGGGCGATTGATGTGGGGTTTGCGGCGACGTACAAGGGCAATGGGGTGGTGCTGGACGAGTGGGGCGGGTTTGGACTGTTTTGTTCGGAGGCGGGGTTTGGCGAGGCGCTGCGTCCGTATGAGGAGACGGTGGCACGGTATACCCTGCCGGCGGATGCGGTGTTGTGGGTGGGGATTTGTCCGCCGAAGGCGTACGACTGGGAGCGGTCGATTCGGGACCACGTGGTTTGGCATTGGTCGATGGAGACGGGGTATCCGGCGGATGCCGATTTGAAGGCCTGGGCGAAGGAGGGGAACACGGTTCTGTTGCAGTCGGAGGTGATGCTGTGGAAGGACTGGAACCTGGCGTTTGAGCCTCGGCTGGGGGAGGCGGAGTTTGCGCGGGTGCGCCAGACGATCCACGACGAAGAAATGCGGTTCATTGTGTATACGAGTCCGTATTACTTTTTGAAGGGGACGCCGCTTGAGGCTCGGGCGATGAACAGTTTCGAGAATTACAAGGAGACGGGGTTTCCGCCGGGGTGGCCGGAGGGAAACAACATCGATTTGTTCATTGATGAGATTCGGAAGGTGATGACGACGTACAAGCCGGATGGGTTGTATTTCGACGGGCAGTATACGGAGAACGTGCCGGCGCTGTATGCGTTGGCGCGGCGCGCGCGCGAGGTGGTGGGAGAGGAGGGGATCCTGGAGTGGCATTCGACGGCGGCGCTGGGGAATGGGCTGTGTTTTTTGCCGCAGGCGGATGCGTATGTCGATTCTATTCTGCGTGGGGAGGGTCGGCCGAACGAGAAGATGGACTTTGATTATTTGCGGTATTTCGTGTCGTGCTACAACGCGAGCAACAGCATCGGGGTGCTGTGTAATAACGGTCCGAAGCCTACGGCGGAGTTGATGGAGCAGTTGCTGAGCGCGAACGGGCGGATGCACACGATCGCTTCGTGGCTGGCCGAGCCGGAGGTGATGGCGGTGGTGCGGGAGCGGTATCGGGCGCAGTTGACGCCTGCGCTGCGGGAGCGGGTGGAGCGGGAGGCGGCAGAACGGCAGGACAAGATAGCGGAACGGACGCGGGCGCGGATGGCGGAGGCGCAGGCGTTGCGGGCGGAGCCGGCGTGGGGTGAGGCGGTGTTCGCGGAGACGGGCGAGGGATTCTTGAAGTGGACTGCGAGTGTGTCGCCGTTGAATGGGGATGCGTTTGCGGTGCGGGACGGCGCGCTGGTGGTGACGGGGAAGGCGAACACGTATGCGTTTGTGACGCACGCGTTGGAGGGGGCGACGAAGGGGTTTGTGGTCAAGATTAAGCAGGGGACGGATGCGGGGGCTTCGTGGGGGCCGGGGGTTCTGGTGCGGTGGAAGAATGGGGAGCGGTTGCGGGTGGGCTTGCGGGGCGATGGGTTGATGCAGTGGGACCGCAACGGCGAGCAGCGGTTGTTCGGGAAGCATGCGGCGGGGGATTGGACGTGGATCCGGGTTCGTTGGCTGGAGCGGGGCGGGGTGGTGGAAGCGAGCGGGGATGGGATTGGGTTTGAGTGGGTGTGGGCATTTGAGCATGACGGGGGGATGGCGGGGGCGTTGGAGAGTATTGCGGTGGGGAAGGTGCCGTACGATGGGGCGGCGGTGGACCATTCCGAGGCGGGGGTGGTGGGGAGTTGTCTGGTTGG
>JAVEWL010000291.1:0-7021 GCA_034004565.1 FCB group bacterium
GAACCGGCTTCTGGAGGCGCTGGCGGCGCTGGACACGGTCCTGAGCCAGGACGGCGCGAATGTGCAGGCGCTGCGGATGGCGATTGAGAGTTGCATTGCAAGCGACCGGTTGCCCCAGGCGGAAGAGAAGCTGAAACGTATCGAGGAAGTCGCGGGAACGGACCCGTCGCAGGCGGCGATGGTGGCGGCGCTGCGCGGGAAGCTGTATGCGGCCCGGGGCCAGGGCGACGAAGCGGAGGCGCTGCTGCGCAAGCAGTTCGACGAGAACAAGGACGACCTGGAGGCCCTGCGGAATCTGGCCGGCGCCCTGCGGTCGTTGAAGCGTCTGCCGGAAGCGGAGGCGCTGTACCGGGAATACACGGAACGGCACAAGGATTCGGCGGAGGCGTGGGTGGATCTTGCCCAGCTTTGCACGCAGCAGGAAGATCCGAACGCCGTCTCGCGCGCTTCGGAAGCGCTGACGCGCGCGATGTTGATCGATCCGAATAACGTTCGGGCCATTCGCCAGATGATCCAGGTGCAACTGCGCCGCGGAAACCTGCTCGAGGCGTTGAACTGGTGCAATCGTTACCTGGAACGCGAGCCGGACAATCCGGAGGTGCTTTACCAGAAGGCGATCCTGTTGCGCCAGCGCGGCAACCTGCCCGAAGCGGTGAAGTCGCTGGACGCGGCGATCGCGATGGTGGATCAAGCCGAATACAAGGCCTTGCGCGGCCTCGTATACGTTGAATTGAAAGACTACGGCAAGGGCTTGCAGGACTTGCAGGAAGTTGCCAACGGACCGCAGACGAGCCTGGCGCAGGTGGACCTGGCCATGGCGGAAGCCTACCTCGCGACCGGCCGCGACGAGCTGGCGCGCCAGTATTTTGAGTCGGCGCAACGTAAGGCGTCCGGCGAGAATCAAACCGTCGATCCCCAGCGCCTGCAGGCGCTCGGGGAACGCATCAAGGCCTTGGAGGGCACAACATGACCGACGAGTCGCGCGTGGCGTATGTCTCGGGAGAGACCGACGCAATCGAACCGCGCCCCGATTCGCCGTCCCGTTTCGATTTGTTCCTGTTGCTGGCGATCGTCCCGGTGCTGGCCGCGCTGTATTGGCGCAGCAGTTGGGAGATGTACAAAGTCTGGTCGATGCAGGACTCGTACTACTCGCACGGGTTCCTTATTCCGCTGATCAGCCTCGGGATCGTGTGGGTGAAGCGCGATGTGATTGCGCGGGCGCCTCGCGACACGACGGTGTCGGGCTATGGATGGGTCGCGGGCGGGGTGCTGTTGCTGCTCCTGGGCGATTTCCTGGGATTCCGCGTGCTCGGCCAGTTGTCGATCATTCCGGTGCTCACGGGCATTCTGCTGTTGCTCGTGGGCAGGACCATTACCAAAGCGCTCTGGTTCCCGCTTGCGTTTCTGGTGTTCATGGTGCCGATTCCCCCTTCGCTGACGCAGAGTGTGGCGTTCCAGTTGAAGGTGGTTGCCGCGGAACTGGCGGTGCGTCTGGCGCGCGGCCTGACGTTGCCGATGGTGCGCGATGGGTCGTTCATCCATTTCAACGGCGACCAGTTGCAGGTCGGCGAAGTTTGCGGCGGGCTTCGTTCGCTCATATCGCTGATGGCGATAGGCGCGCTGGCGACGTATTTCAGCCATTCGCGGCCCTGGGCGCGCGTGCTGCTGCTGTTGCTCACGGTGCCGATCGCGGTGGCGGCGAATGTCACGCGCATCTTTGTGCTGTGCGTCGTGGGATACTTCTACGGGAGCAAGATCGCGGCCGGACGGGTGCACGATATATCGGGCCTGCTCATCTTCGTGGTGGCGTTCATCCTGTTTTTCATTCTGGAGGCATGGTTGCGGCGCGTGGCCGCGATGCCCGAGACGGATGAGCCGGTCCAGGAAGCGCCGGTGCCGTCGAAGCCCGTGCGGACGTCGCGAAAGCTGACGCGGTTCGCGATTCTGCTGACGTTGCTGGTGGCGGCGACGGCGGGGCACCTGACAATTCTGAATGCGCAGGCGGAGGCGGCACAGGGCGTCCCGATCGAAACGACGCTAAAGGTGCCGGAGCGTATCGGAACGTATAAGCAAATAGGCGCGGACGCGGAGATTGACGATCACACCAAGCGCGCCCTGGAGACGAGCACGATCCTGATTCGAGGCTACCGTTCCACGCAGGGCTGGCCGGTGCAGTTGACGATTGTGTATGCGGGCAAGACTCGGCGCAGCCTGCATTTTCCGGAAATCTGTCTCACCGGCGGCGGCTGGGAAGTTCAGCGGAAGGACACGGTGCCGGTGGGAATTCTGTTCGAGGCGAAGCGGCTCGTGTTGACGAAGGGCGACAGCCGCGAAGCCGTGCTGTATTGGTTCAAGACCGGCGAGACGTTGACCGGAAATTACTTCGTAAATGCGTTTTACTGGGCGCGCAACCAGCTCACGTTCGGCTCGCCCACGTCCGCGATGATAAAACTGACAACGCCGATCCCGAAAGGGCAGGGCGCGGAAGAAGCCGCGTTCTCGGAACTGGAAGCGTTCGCAATGCAGTTCGCGCCGGTGTTGCGCGAAAGCGTGCCATGAGGGGACCTAGTTCAATGAATCCTATCGCCACGAGTGGAAAGCTTCGGTATGCCGCCTTGTTGGCGGCGGTGGTCTGCTGTGCATTGCTGGCCGGCGGTTGCAATTCGCGCCGGGCGGAGCAACACCGGAAAACGGGCGACACGTACCTTCATCTCGGAAAGCTGAAGGAGGCCGCGCAGGAGTACGACAGCGCGCTGGCGCTTGACGCCAAGAACGCCCGCGCTCAATTCGGACGCGGAGCGGTTCTCGCGCGCCAGCACAAGAACCCTGAAGCCCTGGCGGAGTTCGAGAAGACCCTGACGCTGGATCCGAAGTTCGAGCCCGCGTACGTCGAGTCGATGCGCATGCTGCTGGCGGATAAGAAGTACCCCGAGGCGGAGGCGCTGGCGAAGCGGCTTCAAGGGGCCAACGCCGAGCCGGGCGATGTGATGCTGGCGGGCATCTACCTGGAGACGGACCGGTCCGAAGAGGCGGTAAAGCTCCTGGAGGCCCGCAAGGCGGCGTCCCCGCAATCGACGACGGCGCGAATTGCGCTGGCAAAGGCGTATCTCGCGTCTGAGCAGCCGGAGAAGGCGGAAGCCGAACTTCAAGCGATGGTGGACCAGGGCGGGGCGAATGTCCTGCCGGCG
This sequence comes from FCB group bacterium, assembly GCA_034004565.1. GTDB lineage: Bacteria > Hydrogenedentota > Hydrogenedentia > Hydrogenedentales > SLHB01 > JAVEWL01. The sequence goes on from JAVEWL010000291.1 coordinate 3,189, forward strand.
CGCATGGCGCTGGTCGAGGTGTATCGCGCCGAGGGCAAGCTCGACAAGACCGTCGATGAACTCAAAGCACTGATCGCGGAACGGCCGGATGATTCGGAATTGAAGCTGGTACTGTCTCGGTCCCTCCTCGAGAGCGGGCGCGTGAAAGAGGCCTATGACGCCGCTGAACCGGTCTTGCAGCAGGCGCCGGATAATCCCTGGGCAAACTTTATAATCGGCAGTTGCCTGGTGGCGCAGAAGTCCTTTGCGGAAGCGATTCCGTACCTCGAGACGGCGGCCCGCAAGCTTCCGCAGCAGCCCGCCCTCGAGCGCGAACTGGCCCTGGCGCGTTCGGCCGGAAAGAGCGACAAGACGGATGCGCCCGCGATCGAGGCGTCGGGACAGTCGCCGGTGAGTCCCGCGGATACGACAGTGGCCCCCGCGGCGATCGTGGAGGCGCCGTGGCAGACGCTGTGGCAGCAGGCGAAACTGACGGAACTTCTGGACAATCGTGCGCGGTTCCTGCAGGAGCATCCCGACGACGTTCTGCTGAAGGAGACGCTGGTCCTGGCGGCGCTGTTTGCGGGACGCTCCGGCGTGGCGCAGGAAATGGTGAAGTCGCTTCCGGCGGAGTCGCCCGCGGCAGTCTACGTACAGAAGATCGCCGCCGACGACATTCACGGCGCCCTGGAAGCGATGAAGGCGTGGCAGAACGAAGCGAGTGAGCGGAAAATCCTGGAGCGGAACGCGACGGGTGTCGCCCTTGCGGTCGGCGGCCTGCGTGGACAGGCGCTGCTGGCGTTTGCCGATGCGGGCAGGCTTTCGCAGGAGAATACGGTTTACCTCGAGAACCTGGCGCGGATGTATCGCGCGGCGCAGATGCCCGACTTCGCGGCGGGCGCGCTGCAAAAGCTCCTCAGCCGGTATCCGGAGAATATCGAGGCGCGGCAACTGCTGTTCCAGGTGTATCTCGATAGCGGCAAACTCAGCGACGCCAAGAGCGTGGCGGAGAACATGTACGGCTTGTTTCCGGGCGAGCGCGAAGCGGTGTTGAGCCTTGCCCAGATCTACACGCTGCTTGGGCAAACGGATTTGGCGAGCGACGTGCTCAGCCGGGGTATGGAGAAGTATGCCGGCGACGCGGGGTTCACGCTGGCGCTGGCGAGCGTTCTGCTGGCCGAGGACAAGCCCGGGGACGCGCAAGCGTTGATTGAAAAGGCCGGAGAGATTCCGCCCGGCATGGACCGCATGCGGCGTCACGTGCTCGCGCTTGCGCAGGCTGCGCAGGGGAATTGGGCCGGCGCGGCGGAGACGGCGGCCGGCGGCGACCCGGCGGGCGCAAGCGGGGCGTTGCGCGTGCTGCTCGCGGCCGCGCTGATTGCGACCGGCAACACGGGCGAGGCATTGAAAGCGGTGCAGCGCCCGGACGGATCCGTATCCGGCGAGCCAAGGCAGCAGGTGTTGGCGAAGGCGCTGGGCGCGAACGTGGAAGGAATGTCGAGCAAGCAGACTGCCTTGGCGGCGGCGCTGGCCGCACAACCGGCGGCGCTCGCACAATATGCGTATGGCCTGGCGTGCCTGGAGGCCGGTCTTGCGACGGCGGCGTACAACGCGTTCGACTCGGCCGCGCAACAGACGGGCGAGCATCCGTACCTGGTGCTGGGGCGCATGGATGCCCTGGCCAAGCTGCCGGAATCTTCGGACCGTGTCGAGCGGGGCCGGGTGTTGGCGCAGCAGCACGCCGACATGGCGGAGGCGTGGGTGGGGCTGTCGACGCTGCTGATGGCGGTGGACGACCTGGCCGGCGCGCGCGAGGCTGTGGACAAGGCGAGCGCTCTTGGTCCGGAGGAGCCGCTGGTTTGGGTGCAGCGCGGCATCCTGGCGGACAAACAGAATGATCTGGGCATGGCGGTCGAGGCGTTTCAGAAGCTGACGGCGCTGGAGCCGCAGAACCCGTCGTTCCACAACAACTACGCGTATTACCTGCTCGAGAGCAACGGCGACGCGAGCGCGGCCCTCAGGGAAGCGCAGGCGGCCCATGACCGGATGCCGGGCAACCCGAACGTGTTGCACACGCTGGGGCTTGCGGAATTGCGCACCGGCGATACGCAGAAGGCGTTTGAGAACCTGCGCAACGCCGTCGAGCGGCGTCCGGGCGACCCGACGCTGTTGCTGGATTTCGGGCAGGTGCTGATAAAGATGAACCAGGCCGACGAGGGGCGGCGCCACGTGGTCATGGCCCTGCAGTGCGCGGAATTGCTGCAACTGGATTTTCCGCGCAAGGCCGAGGCGCAGAGCCTGGTGCAGCCGGCGGCGTCGGCCGGCGGATGACGGCGGCGCTGTTTTTTTGTGAAAATTGAGAGTTAACGCAATGGCAAGGATGCGATGATTCCCTATCATTTGATGCTCGTGGCTTGGATTCCCATCTCGGCGTTGCTGATGATGGACAAGAAGCCCGTGCGCGGCTTTGCGATTGCGATGCTCGCCGGCATGCTGCTGCTTCCTTCCGGCAAGAGCCTGATCCTTGTAGGGTTGCCGGACTTGGACAAGGGCAATGTAGCGCCCCTGGGGGTGTTGCTGGGAACACTCGCCTTTCATCCAAACTACGTGATGCGCTTTCGTCCTCGGCTGGCGGACCTTATCTTTCTGATCGTGATGGCGTTCATGGTCATGACGTCGATGAAGAACGGCCACGGCGTATACGACGGGCTGAGCACGGCGCGTGGATTTCTGTTCAACTTCGTGTTGCCGGTAATGCTGGCCCGAATCTATTGCTCGACGTTGAACGACCTGGCGTATTTCCTGGTGATTTTTTCGGTGGCGGCGGCGGGGTATGCGTTTCCTGCGCTCTGGGAATGGCGCATGAGCCCGCAGCTCCATCGTACCTTTTACGGCTATTTCCCGCACACGTGGCTGCAGTTCCGGCGCGGCGCCTTCTTCCGTCCGCTGGTGTTCTTCGGCCACGCGCTGCCGCTGGGGCGGTTCTTCGCGTTTGCGGCGTTCCTCACGATGCTGCCGCTGCGCGCGATTCTGGCCAAGCACCTGCCGTACGGCAAGTGGCTGTTCGTGGCGCCGTTGATTGGGCTCATCGTGTCGATGTCGTACGGTCCGTACGGACTGTTCGCGATGTTGTGCGGGCTGTATTACGTTGCGCGCAAGCGGTTATGGCTGGTGTACGTGATTCCCGTGGCGGCGGCCATCTGGATGGTGCTGGTGCTGATGGGCACGCAGCCGATGTTCGGCGTGGTGGACCAGGTCCACAAGCTGAATCCCCAGCGCGCGCTTTCGCTGGAGTACCGCCTCGAAGCACTCGACACGTACAGCGTGACGATCCGGCAGGAACCTATCTTCGGGTACGGCGGCTGGAACAGCGCGCGCAATGAACTTGCCACCGACTCGGCTTTTCTGATCTGGGCGCTGACGAAGGGACTGGTCTCGGCCAGCCTGCTGTTTGGCTGGTGGTTTCTCGCAATGCACTCGTGCGTCAACGTGGCGCGGAGGTATGGCGGAACGCCGCTGGCGGATCTCATGCTGGGGATCGCGCTCCTGCTCGGGCTCAGCATCGCCTACTCGATGATAGACGACGCGCTCGATTATCACTCCATGCTGCTCGCCTCGGCCGCGCTGGGCTTGGAGGCCGTGCTCAGGAGGGGCGTTCCCGTCCCTGGAGGCGCGGCTGTGGCGCGGCAAGGCTATGCCATGTCGAAGTAGTTCTGAATTGCGTAACACTCTAGCCGAATGCCGGGTGGCACCTTCAAGCCGCGTGACGAAGGAGCGTGGCTTGTGGGTGGGGGCAATGCAAGAAGCCGCCCCCTCACCCCAACCCTCTCCCCCGATGGGGGAGAGGGGGACAA
>JAVEWL010000292.1:0-6964 GCA_034004565.1 FCB group bacterium
GACGGTGATCTCTACCGTGTTGTCGCCCGCGGTAACGAACGACGTCACATCGAGATCGAAGGGCTGGCGGTAGATGTAACCGGCCTCTTTGCCGTTGACGCGGACCTTCGCGACGCTGCCAAACCACTTCGGCATGGCAACGACGAAGCGGCCTTCCACCTTGTCGATCTTGAAGCTCTGGCTGTAGGTCACGCCGTGGCCGTAGAGCGGCATGCCCTGGGCGTTCCATGCGCCTAGCTCCAGCGGCTGGTCGGCGTTGATGGTGAAGCCCTTCGCGGCGGGTTTCACGGAGAAGTCGCCGAGGAGGTAGGCGCGCTGAAGCTCGCTGAAGATGGTGAAAGGCACGGCCTTAATCGTAACCGTGTTCTCGCCCACCTGCGCGACTTCGTTCAGCGCGATGCGGCCAAAGGCGCGATCGAGCCACCACTCGCCCGGCTTCGCCGTGACAGGCTTGCCGTTGCAGGTGATGGTGTAGAGGTCCGGACGCTCGATGACGATCTCGAGGTTGGCGGGGACGGCATCGGCAACGGCGAAGTGATACGTGGCTTCAAAGCCGCTGTCGGCCGGGAAGGTCTTCGTGATGAACTCGTCCTTGAACTGAATCGCATGATCCCAGGGGTTCTGCTGCATACCGTTCTTTACGAACGTGAAGTCCATTGCCTGCGCGTAGAGGAGATTCTCCTTGGTCTCGCCGCCGGCGGTCACGTCCATGAAGTCGAGCGTGAGCACGTTCGGTCCGTCGCGACGAATGCTCATCGGGCCGGAGGCCGCAACGACGCTGCGGTTGACTGCGGGCACGACGGCGGGTTCGACGGCGTCCTTCGTGAAGAACAGCAGGAGGCTGCCGGCCGGCGCGAGATCAAAGGAGACTTCGACGCCGTCGGCCGTCTTCGTGAATGCGTAGGGCTTCGTCTTGCCGGTCTCGAGATCCCACTGGACCACGCCGGCGGCCGGGGCAACGATCGTGCCCTTCGTGCCGGAGGTCTCGTGGGTGTTCGTCAGGAGAATCGTGTTGCCGTCGGCGAGCTCGCGGCGCATGTGCAGCAACCGGCCCGTATCGCCTTCGGCGCGACGGTAGATGAAGCCCGCGGTGCCGCGCTTGGCGAGCTCCGCGACGGCGTCTTCCTGCTTCACGATGTTCCAGCCGGGCATGTGCGTGAGGTCTTTTAGGCGAAGGTCGGCCTTGGCATCCTGAAGCGTCAGGACGTTATCGCCAAGCGCCAGCACCTGGCCGCCGTTGTTGAGGTAATCCTCGAGCAGGTCGATGGTCTTCGTGTTGAGGGTCTCGGTCAGCGGCGGAATGACGACCGTCGTGTAGCGGCGCTTGCCGACGACAAAGCCGTCGCCGTCCACGGAGCCGTTGACGCCGATAGTGTGCTCGGAGCCGAGGTCGAACTCGATCTGGGCACCGGACATGTCGTGGGTCAGCTTCTGGAAGACGTTGCCGATGTTTTCGCTCTGCTCGCGGGCGTCTTTGCCCTGGTACATCCAGATGGTGGTGGTCGGTTCGAGAACGAGAACGTCGTTGACCTGCTGGCCGCTCGAGGTGACCAGGTCGAGGCGCTTCCCGTACTGCACCAGCACGTTGTACGCGTCGAACCACGGGCTGTGGTAGGAGAAGGTCGGCGGATAGTCGCCCTTGCGCGCGCCGCGGATGGTGATATGCGAGAGGTGCTGGTTCATGGTGTTGACGCCAAGCACGTTGATCCAATCGTTGATGCGCTTGAAGTCTTCGAAGCGGGCATCCCAACCGGAGCCGCCGTAGGCTTCGCAGAGGGTGCGCTTCTTGCCCATCTGGTTCGCGATACTGCCGAGTTCGAGCACGGCGCGGACGTTGCCGACCTGCGCGTGCGCGTCTTCCTGGTAGCCCTCGTTGAAGAGGATGTCGATCGCGGGCCGCTGTTGGTAGGCGTACATGGCCATGTTGTCCGGCGCGGACTGCATGTCGGGGAAGGAATGTTCCCAGAAGTGGCCGGTCATTTCGAGGTTGTTCTTCTCGCAATACTCGTAGTACGGCTTCGCGAAGCGCTCGACGAAGAGGTCGAGGAGCACCGCATAGTAGTCGTGGCGGAATTTCTTCCAGTCGCCGACCTGGTACATCAGCGAGGGTAGGTTGTCGACGAAGGAGTAGCCCCAGCGCTTCTCGAACTCTTCCGGCAGGTCCGGGGTCCAGTGGAACGTGCCGACGCCGCGCAGGTGCGGTTCGTCGGTGAAGGAACCGGGGATGCGCTTGCCGAATTCGTCGCCGAAGCGCTCGCGGTAAGGTTCAAGCGTGACTTCGAGGAATTTCTCGGTGACGCCGGTGCGCAGGAGGTCGACATAGTTCTTGCCCGCGAACCAGGGCGACGGCTTCGGATGCGCGAGCTTCACGGTGACGTAATCGCCGTCCGGAAGGGCTTCGCCCTTCTTCACGGCATCCGTGACGTTCGTGTAGCCCTTTTCGCCGCCCTGGAAGACCGCGACGGTGTCTTCGTTGACGGCGCCGGGCTTTTCACCCTTCTCGAAATCGATGCCGATGGTGGCCGATTCCGGCATGACATCCGGAACGAAGCCGCCGCCAAAACCGGAGGGATACGAGTTTTCATCGTAGATCCACAGGTTCATGTCGAGCTTCTTGGCTTCGTCCAGCGCGATGGCGAAAAGGTTGAACCAATCTTCCGACAGGTAGGGAGTCATCAGCCCCGGACGCGGGTGGACGATGACCTGGTGGATATTCTGGCCCGCGAACTCTTGCAGGCTCTGGCGAATCTGATCTTCGGTGAGGAGGTCGTTCCAGACCCAAAACGGTGCGCTGCTGTATTCGCGGGGCGGGTTTTCGAAGGACTTCAGGACGTCCCCCGACCCTTCCGCCTGGGCGGTAGCCATACAAACTCCTCCGAAGGCCATTACGGTAATTGCTGTTAGGGAGAGAAATCGCTTGGACATGTGGCCCCCATCCTTATATGCCGTCTGTCGACCCGGCCCGCACGGACCGGGAGTTGGGACCACTATAGGAAAAATCGTGGGCTTGGGCAAGATTTGGAGGGAGAATCGACAGGATAACAAGAAGAACTTTATAGCTCCCATAACTCTCATGACTCCCATAGCTCTCATTCGTTGGTCTTAAGAATGAGAGGTATGTGAGTTATGGGAAGTATGGGAGTTATGAAGGGCTACCTGTCCGAAGGGCGAATTTCGTAGACGGCGGCTGTGCTGGGCGCGAGGTCGGCGGTGAATTCGACGCGAGCGTTGATGAATTCGACGATTGGTGTGTTGCCAACGGGGGTAATTCTCAGGATGGTGCCCTGGGTCGGGATGGGGTATTCGCTTTGGGTCAGATGTATCAGAAGGGTCAGCGGGGGTTCGCCGATGTTGACTAGGACGATGCCGATGGTGCCGTCGGGAGCTTGCCAGGCGCTGGCAAGGGCCATGGGTTGGGTTTTGGTGAACTCCTTGACGGCGCCTTGCTGACCGGCGTAGATGGATAGGCGGGACATGGGAATTTCGACATCCGGAGCGGCGATGGCGGGTGGGCGGAGGAAGACGCCATCGCGCAGGAACTTGGCTGCGGCCGTGCGGAGACGGGACAGTTGCAGCACGAAGTCCATTTCTTCTTTCCGATCGACGAGGTGGCTGGGCTGGAAATTGGCGATAGTAGGTTGCTGGCCCCAGACAAAGGCGCGGGCCTGTTCCAAGCGGAATTGGGTCGAGAATTTGCGGTCGAGCAACTCGAGGGGCGCTTTGGGAGCGGTCTCGGCGGGCCAGAGGTCGTCGTAGGGCGGCCGCGTGAGCGAAGAGTAATTGCCGTAGAACGTGGCGCAGTCGTGGTAGACCGCATGGAAGAAAGGTATCGGTTCCCACACGCCCGGTGCGGCGTAGCGTTCCATGCTGACCTGCAGGCTGAGCATCATGTCGAGATACGGCAGCCAGGCCTCGCCACAGCCTTCGCCAGCGAGGGCGACGGGTTTTACGTCGGCCGTGCCGCGCCGAATATCGGCCTGGAGCAGGCGGAAACCTTCCATCCAGTACGACCCGCCGCCGACGTGATGGCCGTGGTCGGCGTTGTAACAAGCGCTGCTCGAGCAGGCCTGGTCCATGTAGATGCCGTCGACGCCGAGATCGCGGACGGCGGATTGCGCGAGGCCCGAGTACTTGTTGCGCCAGAATTCGGTGCCCATGCACATCGAAGCGCAGGGGGCCTTCATGAAGGTGTTGTAGTTTTCGGGCGCGACGGAGCCGTCGGGTTGCATCACGGCGAAACGCTCCGCGCCTTCTTCCACCCAACTCTTCGTGGTCATGCCCCAGAGACGCTGGTTCATGTATACGATTGCGTGGATGCCCTTTGCGGAGGCGTCGGACATGGCTGCGCGGAAGGCATCTTCGCCTTCGCGTGGCGGGAGGTATTCGGGGAAACCGGCGTCGTACGCGCATCCGTGCCACCAATGCCAGAAGACGCTCACGGGGAGGCCGCTGGCATCTTGCAGGGCTGCGGCGGGGCCGAGGACGCCGGGGGAACGCCCGCGGTTCCAGACCCAGAGGCCGGTATCGCGAACCCAGTCGGGCGTTTGCGCCTGCTTAATTCGGCTCTCGCGCACCCAGGCCTGGTCCTTGGCCCAGGCGCGGTATTCTTCGGCGACGGTGTACCAGTCGCCATGGAACGAGCCCAACAAGACGTCGCACGGCGGTTCATAGGCATCCTTCGGACCGCTTTGCGCGGGAAGATGAACGACCTCGACGCCCACGCTGCCTTTACCATCGCCGAATGTTGCGAAGAGTTTGCGTTGTGCATTCGTGTCGTTTGTGGAAAGCCTGAGTCCCGCTCCCTCGCCGCCGTAGAGCGCGAGGCATTGCATCGACAGCAGGCCGGGATACTCCCACTCGTCGCGACCGGCATTACCGTCGCGATTGAGGAACTGGCGTGCTTGGCGGGTGCGTTCGCCCATCCAGACGGGCACGGCGAGGGTTTCGTTTTTCTGCGGGGCGATGCCGCTGACACGCGGAAAATGAACAGCGCGCGGTTCGAGCGAGCCCAGGCCATCGAAGCGAATACGCCAGCGGCTAACCGCCTTCTCAGGTTCCAGCGACACTTTCGCGCTCACGCGCAGATCCGGCGCCTCCGCAAGATCGAATCCGCTCCAAACCAGCGACAGCGACAAAGCGTCCGAATTCTTCCACGTGAATGACTTGGCCGACGCCGGGGCAAGAACTCGTCCATCGGGCAGCGTCGCCGACCAGAGACCGGCCGCGTCGGGCTTTTCGATATGCTCGTGGACGAGCTTCTTGTTTGTGAACCCGCTCAGGCTACCGTGTTGAGGTTCCAGGCGAAGGGAGAGCGCGGCGTTCTCAATAACGGGCAGGTCTTGCGCCCATGCGCATAGAGAGAGGTAGCACACCAACCATAAAGATGTCGCCAGTCTCCGCATCTACCCGTCATTGCCTTCCCGCTGCCAGCGTCATCGTACCTCATGGCCCACCCGTCGCTTGCTCCACTTCTCCCATAATCCAACAAACGTTAGAAGTCGTCAAGTTCTTCTTTGTCGAGCGGAATGATTTCTTCGGGCTTCAGCATCTCCTTCGGTTCGCCATGCCGGCCAAAAGTCTTTGTCTGCGTCCGCGAATCCGCGGCTACCGGATAAGGGCGCGGTGATGTTTGTCTGGCCGCCCCGAGAGGCTCCGCCATTGTGCCGCGCGTGTCGTCCCGCCCTTTGCGCAAGGCGGCCCCGTTGACGATAGCGTGCAGTTCGCCGACCATGCTATCGAGTTCGTTGGCCTGGGCGGAAAGTTCCTCGCTGGCCGAAGCCGTTTCTTCGGAACTGGCGGCGTTGGCTTGAGTCAAATTATCCATCTGCGACACGGCGATATTGACCTGTGCAATCCCCTTCGCCTGTTCTTGAGTCGCCGCGGACACTTCGCCAACCAACTGGGATACCTTTTGAGCCTTATCAAAGATTTGACTAAGGATGCTTTCCACTTCGCTCGATACAGTCACGCCGTTGTCGGAGTTGCGTTGGGCTTCCTCGATGAGCGTGGCGGTGTTCTTGGCGGCTTCGGCGCTGCGGTGGGCGAGGTTCCGGACTTCCTCGGCCACGACGGCGAACCCCTTCCCCGCTTCGCCCGCCCGCGCGGCCTCGACGGCGGCATTAAGCGCCAACAGGTTGGTCTGGAACGCGATCTCGTCGATGGTCTTCAAGATCTTGGCGGTCTGGCTCGAAGATGTCTTGATCTTCTGGATGGCCTCGTTCATTCGCAGCATGACCTGGCCTCCGCGCTCGGCGGCGTCGCGGGCATCACCGGCCATGGCGTTGGCCTGGTTGGCATTGTCCGCATTCTGCTGGATCATCGAGGACATCTCCTCGAGGCTGGCGCTTGTCTCTTCGAGGCTCGACGCCTGCTCGCTGGCGCCTTCCGCCATGGACTGGCTCGATTGCGACACTTGCCCGGCCGCGGCATTTACCTGTTCGGCGCTCGAGGTAAGGCCACTCATCACGGCCAGGACGGGCTTCGTGATGGATTTAGCAAAGAGAAATGCAAGCACGACAATGAGGACGGCGCACCCCACCGCTATGCTCCCAATTACCCACTGGATGGACCTAACCGCCGCGAAGGCCTCTGCCGCATCTATCTTCGTAACAACCGCCCACGGTGTGCCCAACACATCCAATCCGCTGTATGAGACGAGCACGGCGTTGCCGAAGGAATCCGTGGAGGTAATGTTCCCGCGGGCCTCCACCGAGGCTATGGCCGCTTCAACGTAGGACGACGAGGTGGGGGCACAGACGACATCCTTGGGATCGCGATGGGACATGTCGCTACGAAGAGAAATCGTGCCGTTGGGGTCGAGGCCAGCCAAGTAGGAGTCGCAGGTCTTACCCAAGCCGCTACGTTCCTTCATGATGGCGTTGATTTGCGCATCCGAGATCTGCAACGCAACCATGAAATCCGTCTGGCCGTGTAATTTCACGGGAGCGCCGAGGAAGGCGACAGG
>JAVEWL010000293.1:0-6950 GCA_034004565.1 FCB group bacterium
GCCCCACCAGTTCCTTCAGGATGCCCAGCGCGGCATCGTAATCGGGGTGCTGGGTGATTTCCGAGACATACTCAACGTAGCGCAGGGTGCCGTCGCGGTCGGCCACGAACACGGCGCGCTGCTCCAGGCGCAGTTCCTTGATGTACGTGCCATAGGCTTTGCCGAACGACATGTCGCGGTGGTCCGAAAGCGTCTTCACGTTCTCGACACCCGCCGCGGCGCACCAGCGCGCCTGCGCGAAGGGGAGATCGGCGCTCACCGCGAAACCGGCCACGTCGCTACCGAGTTTTCCCAGTTCCTCGTTGAATCGGCGCGTCTGCACGTCGCACACGGGCGTGTCCAGAGACGGCACCACATTGATAAGCCGCACCTTGCCGGCGCTATCCTTCAAGGAGACCGCCGACAGGTCGTTGGCGAGGAGTTCGAAGTCCGGCGACGGCTCGCCCACCTTTAGCCGCGGCCCAATTGCCGTGAGCGGCTGGCCCTGGAACGTTACGTCTCCTTCACGTTCAATCATGGAATGCGCCTCCGAAGTTATCCCATCCCGCCATACGGTATTCTAAACAGCATTATAGGCTTCGTTTGGTCCATTCGCCACCCGGCTTGCGTTGGTTTTCGCGGAGCGGTATCATACATCGTTTGCATGGAACGCGCGCGGCGGCACGGTTTGGCTGTTCCCGCGCCTGTAGGGCGGCAATGTTCGACGAGAAAACGGCAGATTCAAGAACCGAGATTCGAAATCCGTATACGTATGTGACCACAGAGCCCGTATTGGCCGAAGTGGTCGCACGGATGAAGCATGCCCGGCGCATCGCGCTGGATATCGAGGCCAACAGCCTCTACCAATATCACCAGAAAGTCTGCCTCATCCAACTCACCGCGAACGGTGAGGACTACATCGTTGACCCGTTGGTCGGCTTGGACTTAGCGGACTTCCTGCAAGTCCTGGCCAACAAACCCCTCATTGTCCACGGCGCCGATTACGACCTTCGCATGATGCGCCAGTCGCTCGAATTCTTGCCGCGCCAAGAGGTGTTCGACACCATGTCGGCCGCGCAACTGCTGGGATTTGAACACTTTAGCTTGGCGGCACTCGCGGAGCGGTACCTTGGCCTGCACATGACCAAGCGCAACCAGAAATCCAATTGGTCCCAGCGCCCCCTCACCGACAAACAACTCGAATACGCCTGCGACGATACCCATTACCTCGAGTCCATCGCGCAGGTCATGGAAACGGAATTGGTTAAGCTGGACCGCCTGGGCTGGCTTCACGAGATTTGCGCACGCACGGCCGAATCCGCCGCCGAGGGAATGCGGCCCGACTACGATGCCGATGAGGCCTGGCGCATCAAGGGCGCCGCGTTCCTGGCCCGCGAACCGCTGGCGTACGTGCGCGAGATCTGGCAGTGGCGCGAGCGGGAAGCCCAGAAGCTGAACCGTCCACCGTTCAAGGTCTTCGGCAATTCCGAAGTGCTCGAACTGGCCCAATGGGCGGCGGCAAACAAGGATAAACCCCTGGCGGAATGGCCCCGCCTACCGCGCTACCTCGCGGGACGCCGCATCGAGGGGCTCGAACGCGCCGTCAAGAAGGCACGCGCTTTACCCTCCGCCGAGTGGCCACCCCAACGCCGGCCCCGTAGCGTCCAGCCGCCGCAGCCCGACTGCCGCAACGAGGTCGAGGCGCTCCAGGCCGAATGCAGGCGCCTTGCCGAGGAACTGGGCATCGCGCCGTCCGTCCTGGCGCCGCGCGCGGCGATCACAGCCGTCGCCCGCTCCCGGCCGCAAACGCCCGACGAGGCCGTCTCCGCAGGCCTGCTTCTTCCATGGCAGGCCCAGGTCCTCAAGCCCGCGTTGCAGAAGATCTTCGGCAAGCGCAAATCAAAATAGCCACAATCACGTTCGCCGTATGATCGTCACCGGCCGATTCACCGTGTCGCGGCCGTCCACCGGAATGTCCAGGTCCCAATCCTCCCACCAGCCCACAAACTCGAAACGCCCTCTCCAGGCCAGCAGGGCCAGGAACTCCTGCGGATAAATGCATCGCTTCGTCAGGACCTGCTTAATGGTCTTGTTCGTGCCGTGATCTTCCACCTCGAGCGTGATGTGTTCCTCGAGCGTCTGCTCGACCCGGTTCACCATGTTCGATATATACGTCAGGCCAACCAGAACGCCATCCCGTTCCTGAACCCACGCGTTCGCGTTGCTCGTAAACGGATCGAACTCGATGCACCAATCCAGGAAATACAGCCCCCCGGGCTTGACCGCTCTGCCCATGCAGTCCAGATGCCCAATCAACCCCGCCGTGTCCGGCGCATAAATCGACCCCAACATCACATACGCAAAATCCGCCGGTTCCCCCAGCGAGAAGTTGGTCAGATCGGCACGGATAAGTTCCGCCTGGTCGCCCAGCGGCGCCGCCTTCTCCCGCGAATACTCCAGCATCTCCTCGCTCAAATCGATGCCCGAATACCGATAGCCTCGGCGAACCCACTCCCCCATGTGCGGCGCATTCCCGCACGCCACCTCGAACACCCGCGTCACCGGGATCTTCGAGTGACGCCGGATGGCCTCCTCCATGACATCGACCTCATGGCCATAATCACGAAAGGAATACGCAATATCGTAGTAATCCGGATTCCGGTAAATCTCGCTCACAGCCCCCTCCTTTGTCGTCCATTCGAGGGACTATTGTAACGCACGGCGAGCACCCGCGGCGAAGATTTTCACATCAAGACAAGGCGGCGTCACGTACCTCCCCTTTCCAAGGGGAGTTCTTAGCTTCGCCCGAAGAGTCCCCTTGGAAAGGAGAACTGCCACACCCACACGCTATCGGTTAACCGCCTTGATCCGTTCGATTTGCCGGCGGTGGGCGAGGTCGTGGTTCGCGAGAATAAAGAGGATCATCCGCGCGCTGATGGGCCCCGCTTCGCTGTGGATGCCGATCCGGTCGAACCGCTCTTCGTCCAGCTTGCGGTAGATGCGCAGATTGGCCGCGCGCAAGGCGGTGAGCTGTTGCAGCGCGTCATCGAGGTTGCTTTCGCGGTAGCGAAGTTCGCTCGCCCAGAGATCCTGGTCAAACCCCTGTAGCGGCGGCGTATCGTGCGCCAGGATCATGCGCAAGCGAAAACCGTACGCAAGTTCCGCGTCCGCAAGATGCTGGATCACCTCGATGATGGACCACTTGCCCGGTGCCTCGGGCGTCGTAAGCGCCTCCGGCGACAACCCTGCCGTCGCCGCGCGCAACGCAGGCACCAGTTCTTCCTGCACCTCGAACGCATCGCGGCCTTCCAGCCTCTCCACCAGTTTCGCAATAGCATCCGCCGGCACCGATACACTCATGCTGGAATTCCTCCTCGGCAATAAAGCCTATACCCGCACGGAACGCATGGCCTCGTCCAGATCCTGCGGACGGCTGTCAGGCAGACAATTATAGACACCAAAATCGGTATAGCCCACGGCGCGCAACAGATCCTCGTCCAATACCGCCTTGCCGTTCGAGTGTTCCGGATGCCGCACGATTTCGAACACCGCGTCCGCCATGATATCCGCCTTGCGCCACACGCTCGGATCGCCCAGATTGAAGTTGATGGTCGCATACGACTCGATGATGGTCTTGGGCCAAAGCGCCGTCGCGTATAGGCCGCTGCCCTTCATCTCCTCAGCCAGCCCAAGCGCCAGCATCGTCATGCCGAACTTGCTGATCATGTACGCGATATGTCCCGGCAGGTATTCCAGGTTGAGCGGCGGCGCCATCACGATAACGTGCCCGCTGTTCTGCGCCTTCATCGCGGGCAGGAACCCCGCCGTCACCGCGAACGCCCCGCGCACGTTCACATCCATCACCAAATCGAAGCGCCGCATCGGCGTCTCGTCCATATTGCGCCACCACAGCGCCCCGGCGTTGTTCACCACCACGTCGATGCGCCCCAACTCCCCAAGAGTGCGCTCGACCGCCTCGTCAATGCTCTCCTGCTTCGACACGTCGCACTGAAGCGGCAGCACGCGCGTGCCGTACTGCGCCGCCTCCTCGGCGACACTGTGGATCGTCCCCGGCAGATTCGGCTTGTCCCGAACCGACTTTGCCGCCACCACCACGTCGTACCCCTCGCGGGCAAGTTTCAACACAATGGCCCGGCCGATACCGCGAGACGCGCCCGTTACAAACGCCACGTTACCCATTGCTGTCCGTTTCTCCTCTTACGATCCGGCCTGTTTACGCACCATCTCGTGGGCTTCCGGTCCAATCCGCATGCGAAGCCATTCCGCCATCTCACGCTGCTGATCGAGGATGTGGCGGCACGCATGTGCCGTTTCCGTGTCGCCGATTTCATCCGCGGCGGCAACGAGCGCGGTATACGTCGCGATGCCGTAATTGACGGCGGCGTAATCGGCCAGCGTGTTCATCAGAACCTCGTTGGTCAGCGCGTCCATCGAGAACGCCTCCAAAGCGCCCAGCAACGAACCCAGCCCCGCCTTGATGGCCGAAGGCCGCGAGCCGAGCCGCTCGATGCAGTGAACCACCGTATCCGCATGGATGCGCGTGCGATCGAGAAAGTCATTCAGACGGGCATGGATTTCCGGGTGAGTCTCCTCGGCGTCCCGGGCATGGTCCACGAGGAGTTGTATGAGCGCGTTTTCCATGGCGAAGGCATCGTTCAACCACGGAAGTAAGGTGGTGGCGTCGGCCATGACAGGGCTCCTTTGCCCCCCGGTGCCAATTGCATGCCCCACCACGCCCTCGAATACGATCACGGTATCAGGAAGCGCCCCCCCAGTCAACGAGGCCCGGACGGGTCCGCAATTTCCCAGGCCGTGAAGCCCAGGAAACGAGGGTTCTCCTTCAGATAGCCCGGAAGCTCGGCCGAGACGACCTTCTTGAGGGGAAGCGACGCATGGTAAAGCCGGCCCTTGCCGTCCTCGTCGCGAATGTACAGCCCGCAATGCGTTGTAAACAGCCAGTCCACCTTTCCCACGAAACAGATCAGGCTTGGGCTCGGCAGCTTCGCCTCGGCCTCCACCGCGCGACCCGAGGGCAGATACGTCACCGTCAATGTCCGGTCCGGCGTCGCCCGGCCAAGCTCCGGCGCCTTCACGCGAACGAAGAAATCCTTACGGCTGATCGTCCGGGTGACGTCGGCGGTGGCCACACCCAGCTCCGCCGTTACATCGCGGCAGAACGGGTTGTTCGGAAGCCAGTCGGTCTCCATGAAATGATTGCGCGCTTCGTAATCAACGGTCCCGCCCTTGTATCGGATCCGCTGAAGCAGGTCGACCGCCTCCGCACGCGACGTCGACGCGGCCAAAGCCACACTCTGCTCCACAAACGTCACACAATCCACCTTCGAAAAATCCACCAGCGGATCGGGATCGTACTTCGCCCCCGGTCCCTCACCCAACGGCCCCGGATCGTATGCGGTTCCCAGCGAGCGCTCCGCCACGTCGGCCAGCCGGGACGCAAAATCGGGCCGGCTCTCCTGAAGCTGCGCCAGGTACACGTCCAATTCCGCTTCAGACATCCCAAAAACGGGCGTCGCGCCCAACAGCAGCACCAGCACCGCCGAAATCATGACCATCCCTCCATATCTCTAAGTCCAGTCCTGATTATAGCATACGCACTTGGTTGCCGACCGGCGCCATGTACGAATGCCTTCGTAAAATAATCCTTGATCGATCGGGCCAAGCCGTGCCATAGTAGTGGTGCTATGTTAATGCGCTTGACCCCTAAAGGCTTGATCACGCCTGTGGGCGGCAGCGCGCCGGCCGGCACGTGTCTCTATTGGCGTTGAGATCGCCGGCCTTTCTGCATGGCGCTTCAATGCAACACGGCACCAGGGGAACTTCGACGATCCAAGGGGAAGGGATTATGTCATGAAAACGCGCAAACGGCTCCTGCTCTGTCTATTGTGCACCCTGCTCATCGCGCGGCTGGCGCACTCGGCGTACGTGGGGGATCCCGCGCCGCCGCTGGACGTCACCACCTGGGTTAGAGATCCGGTGACCAACGTGTTCGACGGCAGCCGGATTATCGTCATCGAAATGTGGACGACATGGTGCCGGTACTGTGTGCAGTCCATTCCCGGAATGACGTACCAGCAATCCAAGTATCCCACTACCGTACGCGTGATAGGCGTATCGAACGAATCGTCCAGCACGGTCATCCCCTTCGTAAACGCCCGCAAGACTACGATGGTGTATTCGGTGGGGTGCGACGACGGTACCATTTTCGACGACTGGGGCGTCGGCGGGATTCCGGACGCCTACATTGTCGATCAATCAGGCCGAATCGCCTGGCGCGGGCATCCGTACTATATTGACGAACCACTCGCCCAGATCGTGGCCAACGGCATCTTCTTTAATCAAGGGCTTGCGCCAGGGTTTCCCCACGAAGGCGAAGACTTCACATTCTCCGTCGAAATGGCCAACGACAATCCCGTGACGTACTCCTGGACGCACAACGGCGTGCCCATCGGCGGCAACTCTCCGACCCTGACCTTGACGAATATCACCCTGGCCGATGCGGGCAAATACATATGCACGGCGACCAGTGTCAACTCGCCGCAGATTTTCCAGCGCAGCGAACGCACCTTGATGGTCTTGTCCGCCGGAGAGGACATGCCTGCCGCATCCGCATGGAGCATCGCGCTGCTGGCGGGAATCCTCGCCATGTGCGGTGCCGCGGTTAAGATGCGCAGGCCAAGGACCGCAGGCAACTGACACCCGTGCACGACGATACGAACGGGTCTTATAAGTGACCCATTCGGCCTATTCGGCCCATAAGACCCATAAGACCCATAAGACCCATAAGACCCATAAGACCCATAAGACCCATAAGACCCATAAGACCCATAAAAATGTAACACGTTAGCCGAATGCCAGGTGGCTTCTTTCCGGGTGGGATCGACGCGAAAGAGTGCCCCCTCACCCCGACCCTCTCCCCCGATGGGGGAGAG
>JAVEWL010000294.1:0-6942 GCA_034004565.1 FCB group bacterium
TCGGCGGCGACTGGCCCAGCACCTTCTTCGACACCGAGGGCTGGTTCTCCTCCGTGGCGTATTGCCTGGGCGAGAGCCTGCTGGGCCTGCGCACCTTCGACGTGCTGCGCGCCTTCGACTACTTGCGCGAAGGCGGCTGCGCGAAACTCGCCCTCCAGGCCGAAGGCCTCCAACCCGCCCTGTGGGGCTACCTCGCCGCTGCCCTCGACGAAGGGATCGCGGAAACCCGCATCGAAGGCCTCCTCGAATCCTACGAAGCCCTCGCCCGCACCCAGTTCTACCGCAAAGACATCGTCCCCTCGGTCATCGTCCACGGCATCCTGCGCCGCTTCGACCTCCCAGACCTCCGCCCCCTGTTCGACGGCCGCCTTCTCGAGGTCAAAACCGTCCCCGTAGCTGAAACCGCATAAGAGCAAAGATCACCACAAAGACTCAAAGACACAAAGAACCGCAAAATCTCTTGACAGGATTTACAAGATTGGGAAGATGAAGAGTGCCCCATCCCTCCCATATTTCCCATGACTCCCATAGCTCCCATTCTTGAAGCTTTACGAAAGAGAGCCACAACACGCCTTTGCTCTTAATCTTCAGAATCTCGTGAATCCTGTCAGAAACTCTTGCGGTTCTTTGTGTCTTTGAGTCTTTGTGGTGATCTTGTTCTTTCATCGCGCCCCATCACCCCCCCACCAAATACCCCCGCGCCAGCGCCGCAAAACCCTCCACCTGCGCCCGCTGCCACGCCTCATCGCGCCCCAGTTCCTCCGCCAGCACCCGCGCCACCCGCGGCGCCGCCTCCACGCTCGCCCGCGCATCCAACAACAGCGCCCGCGTCCTCCGCGACAGCACATCCTCCACGGTCCGCGCCATCTCGTAGCGCGCCCCCCAGATAATCTCCCCAACCGTCGTTTCCAGCCGCGCATGCACCCGCCGACGCCACTCGGCATTCTCGCCCAGCATGCGTTTCAACTCCGGCGCGTCGGCTCCATACGCGGACAAGGGCGCATTCGCGTAGGTCGCCCAACCGTGCAGCTTCAACGTTTCCGTGCGCGAAGGCCTCGGCGGCAACCCCGCCCGTTCCGCCGCGCGGTCCACCACGTCCTCCGCCATCTTGCGGTACGTCGTCCATTTGCCGCCCGCCACCGTGATCAGCCCGCCCCGCGACACGCGAATGGCATGGTCACGCGCCAGGGCCGCGCCCACGCGTCTCGCGCGCGTCCGCACCAGCGGACGCAGCCCCGCGAATGCGCTCAGAATGTCTTCTCGTGTGGGATCCTTTTCCAGGTACCGCGCCACATGCCCCAGCAGGAAATCGATCTCGGTGGACAAAGGCCGCGGTTCAAGTTCGACAGTCTCCACCGGCGTATCGGTCGTCCCCACCACCACGCGTCCGTGCCACGGAATCGCAAAGAATACGCGCCCGTCGTCCGTGTGCGGCACCATGATCGCGCTGTCGCCGGGCAAGAACGCCGCATCCAACACAATGTGCGCGCCCTGGCTTGGCGCCAGCATCGGCGCGGCGCGCTCCTCGTCCATCCGGCGTATCGCGTCGGCATAAGGCCCCGTCGCGTTGACGACCGCCTTCGCCCGCAGTGCCAGTTCCTCCCCCGTCTCCACATCGCGAAACAACACGCCGCGGATGGCCGCGTGGTCCTTGCGCAGCGCCACGACCTCCGCATAATTCAACACCACCGCCCCCTGGTCCGCCGCCGTCATCGCCAGGTGAATCGCCAGCCTCGCGTCGTCGAACTGCCCGTCGTGGTAGATCACCCCGCCGCGCAAACCCTCGGTCTCCACGTTGGGTATCCGTGCGAGCGTCTCGTCCCGCGACAGATGCTTCGATCGCCCCAGGTTGTGGCGTCCGGCAAGCAGGTCGTACAACTGAAGCCCGATCCCATAAAACGGCGCTTCCCACCATTCATAGTTCGGAACCACGAACGACAGCTCGTGCACAAGGTGCGGCGCATTGCGCTGCAAGATCGCCCGTTCCCGCAGCGCCTCCAGCACCAGCGAAATGTTCCCTTGCTGCAAATACCGCACGCCCCCGTGAATCAGCTTCGTACTGCGGCTCGACGTCCCCTGCGCAAAATCCCGCGCCTCCAGCAACGCCACCCGATACCCGCGCGTCGCGGCGTCCACGGCCGTCCCCAGCCCCGTCGCGCCCCCGCCAACAACAACAAGGTCCCACTCCACCCCTTCGCGCAGCCGCGCCAGCATCTCGTCCCGTCGCATAGGCGTCTCTCCCGAAAAGACCATCCCGCTTCCACTCCTACTCTAGACCAATCCCCCCGGTCTTTCATCCCTCCCATACTTCCCATGACTCGCATTCCTCCCATTCCTCCATCCCGCACCGCGCTTGAAAAAGCCGTCCACGTATGTTTGGATAGGGTGTTGTGCCGATACGCTGCAATTTCACTGCCCATGGGGACGACGGGAGCGGCTGTGATTCGTGTGAGACGACAGATTGTGTCCGGCGTGTGCATCGCGATGGCTATGTCCGTTGCGGCGTTCGCCGAGGAACCGGTTACCCTCTACTATTGGGGCAATGAATACGACCTTCAGATCTACCCGCTGGTCCGCGACTTCGAGTTCCTCCACCAGGGCCGCATCAAAGTCATCGCCGGCCAGTCCGGTTCCGTCAACAAGACCGACGATCCCCAGCGCCTCCTCTGCGCCGTGGCGGGCGGCGACCCGCCCGACGTGGTGTTCTTCGACCGCTTCGCCGTAGGCGAATGGGCCTCCCGCGGCGCGTTCCATTGCCTCCAGGACCTCTACGACCGCGATCTGCGCGAAAAACCCGACGACCCGTTCACGCTTCACCGGGACCAGTTCTTCACGCCCTGCTGGAACGAGGCGAATTTCGACGGCAAGCTCTACGCCGTGCCCGACGACACCGATATTCGCGCGCTGTACTACAACCAGGACATGCTCGAACGCCGCGCCGACGAACTCATCGCCGCCGGCTGCGTCGATCCGAACGATCCCGCCAAGGTCGGCCCACCGCGCAACTGGGACCAGCTCAAAGCCGCCACGCGCATCCTCATGGAGCGCGGCCCCTCCGGAAAGCTCGAGCGGGTGGGTTTTATCCCCAATTCGCGCTTTGGCAACTCCTGGCTATACATCTACGGCTGGCTCAACGGCGCCACCTTCATGTCGCCCGACGGCCGCACCGCCCTGCTGAACTCGCCCGAAGTCGTCGATGCCCTCGCCTATATGACGGAACTCTACGACATCATGGGCGGCGCGGAAGCCGTTAACGGTTTCGAATCAAGCAACACCGGCGTCGAACTCGACCCCTTCCTCAGCGGCCGCATCGCCATGATGATCACCGGTGACGCTTATCTTTCGACCGTCATGCGTTTCCAGCGCAACATGGACTACGGCGTGACCCTCGCCCCGGCACCGGAAGGCCGCGAACCCCTGGGTTGGTCGGGCGGCTATTGCTTCGTGATTCCGGCCGGCTCGAAACACCCCGAGGAAGCCTACAAGCTCATCAAGTACCTCAGTTCCCGCCGCGCCTACGAGATCAAGAACGACATCAAGAAACAGCTTTCAGCGACCCAGGGCGTCCCCTATCTCCCCTACATCAGCGCCAGAAGCGATGTAACCTATTGGGGCGTAGAGCATTACGTCTACAGCGACCCCCTGCTGCCACAGCGCTACAAGGACAGCATGCGCCTCTTCGTCGATTCGATGCCGTTTGCGAAGTATCGCCCCGTCACCCCCGTCGGCCAAGTCTATTGGAACAAGCAGGTCTGGGCCATGGAGCGCGGCATCTACAAACGCTTCGACCCCGACCCCAAGCGCAACGCCCAGAAAGCGCTCGATCTGGCCAACGCGGATATCCAGCGCGAGCTCGATCGCATCTACAAGGCCACGCCCCTGCCGACCCTGAGCTGGACCCCCATCCTGGTGTCGTACCTCGTCCTGGTCCTGCTCATGTTCGTCTTCGTCATCTGGCGTTTCGGCCGCGACACCCAGGCCCGAGGCTACTTCCGTAGCGAGTTTTATGCAGGCTATCTCTTTGCCGCGCCTTGGTTTATAGGTTTCCTGGTCTTCTCGGGCGGACCCATCCTGTTCTCGCTCTTCATGAGCTTCTGCAACTACGACGTGTTCAATCCCCCGAAGTGGGTGGGTCTCTCGAACTATATCGAAATGTTCACCCAGATGCCTATATCCACCAATATATTCTATAAATCCTTATGGAATACGGTATATATGGCATTGGCCGTGCCACTGGGCATGGCCGTCGGCCTCGGAATCGCCATGCTGCTCAACCACGAGGTCAAAGGCATGGCCATCTACCGCACCTTCTTCTATCTCCCGGCCATCATGCCCGCCGTGGCGGCCTCGATCCTCTGGATATGGGTCTTCAATCCCCAGGCCGGCATTCTGAACTCCATGCTGGCGTGGTTCGGCATCCATGGACCCGCCTGGCTTCAAAACGAAACCTGGTCCAAGCCCGCCCTCATCATCATGTCGCTCTGGGGCGCCGGCGCCAGCATGATCGTATGGCTCGCGGGCCTGAAAGGCATCCCGACACACCTCTACGAAGCGGCCGAACTCGACGGCGCCGGCCCTTTCCGGCAGTTCTGGAACGTCACGCTGCCCATGCTGTCGCCGTACATCCTCTTCAACCTCATCATGGGCCTCATCGGAACCTTCCAAATCTTTACGCAGGCCTACATTATGACCCGCGGCGGCCCGGTCGATTCGACGCTCTTTTACGCGTACGCGCTGTTCAACTACGCGTTCCAGTACATGCGGATGGGCTACGCCTCCGCAATGGCCTGGGTCCTGTTCGCGATTGTCCTCGTATTGACCGTGCTTCAGTTGCAACTCTCGAAGCGCTGGGTCCACTACGGGTCGGAAGGGTAGGCGGCCATGCAACAAAAGGCGGTCATAGCCAGGAAAGTATGGCGGTTGGTCCTGCACACGGTGCTCGTGGGCGGGTCTTTCCTGTTCGCCGTGCCGTTTATCTGGCTCATCGGCACCAGCGCCAAGATGCCCGACGAACTCTTCCCCCCGCGCTGGATTCCCGAAGTCCCCCGAACAGTCGTCGAATCGCCCTACCTGGGCATGCGCGGCAACGAACACCCCGTGCGCCCGGTCGGCGTGGCCCAAGAGGACTGGGACCGCCTCGTCGAACCCAACCAGAAGGGGATCAGCGCCAAATTGGTCTCCATGGCCGGCACCCTGCCCGAGATCTACGGCCCCTACCTCGACGACCCCCTCCTCGCCGAGGGCCTGTTCGCCCGCATCCTGCGCCGCTCGCCCGACGCCATCTTCACCAAGGTCGAACCGCTGGCCACGGGCTGGTTCGTGCAGAATCTCGACGATAACACCATTCGCGACGTGTTCGAGCAGGTATATCGGCGTGTGGCGGTGGCGAACGTGGTATTCGAGGGCTGGGACATCCTCCTGCGCGAGGAATTCGCACCGCCCCAACACCAGCCCTGGCGCGTTCTCCACGGCGATGCCACGTTAATCGACCGCGACTCCGGCCTGCCGCGTGCCGCACAGGAGGTTCATTACTCCTTTGCCGGCTCGGACTCCTTCACCCTTCAGGCCGAGCTCCCGCTCCAGATGACGCCCGAGCAGTTGAAGCGCGTCACGGTCAGCAACCACGCCGATCGGTCCTGGCACGCCATCGACGCCACCCTCGAGGTCGGCGGCAAGCGCTATCGCGCCATCGCGCCGGCGTACACGGGCACCGACCGCTGGCAGGACACCATCTGGCAGTTCGCCAGCGCCGAAGATCGCGGCGTGGAACTCCGCACCCACATCGGCCTGGGCGCCGCGGAGCCGTCCGACTACAACGAGCCCGGTAAGGTGCGCCTCACCCTCGATTACCGCCGCGCGAATCAGATCCAGGCCGCCTACAACAAGTACGTATTCAACTATCACGAGGTCCTGCGGATGGTCCCGCTCTGGGCTTACACCAAAAACAGCCTGATTTTGGTAGTCCTGACGATTACGGGACAGGTATTGGCCTCGTCGCTGGTGGCGTTTGCCTTCGCACGGCTCACGTGGCCCGCCCGCGACGCCTGGTTCATCCTCGTCCTCGCGACCCTCATGATTCCCCCGCAAGTCACCATGATCCCCGTCTTCCTCATCTTCAAAGAGCTCGGCTGGTACAACACCCTCAAGCCGTTATGGGTGGGCGCATTCTTCGGCAGCGCGTTCTACATCTTCCTGCTGCGCCAATTCATGATGGGCATCCCCAAGGACCTCGAAGACAGCGCCAAGATTGACGGCTGCAGCTACCTCGGCATCTACGCCCGCATCATTCTGCCGCTGGTCAAGCCCGCCCTGGCCACCATCGCCATCTTCACCTTCATGGCCACCTGGAACGATTTCATGGGGCCGTTGATCTACCTCAGCGAACAGGATAAGTACCCGTTGAGCCTCGGCCTCTTCTCGCTCCAAGTCACCCAAGGCCCCAACGCCAGCAACTTCGGCATGCTCATGGCCGCGTCGGTCATGATGACCGCCCCCGTGATTGCACTGTTTTTCGCCGCCCAGCGGTATTTTATCCAGGGTATCACCCTGACCGGCCTGAAGGGATAGCATGCCGCAACACGTCTTCATGGGCCTATGCACCATCGGCACCGGCTTCCTCTTTATCGCGATGAACTTGCCGTTTGCCTTGGGAAAAGTCCGCCCGAACCGCTTCTACTGCATCCCCGCCGCCGCCTTCTTCCGCTCAAACGAAGAAGCCTGGTACGACATCAGCCGCTACGGCGGCCGCAAAGCTCTTCTCTGGACCTTCCCCCTCTTCCTCCTCGGCGTCTTACTGCTGATACTCCCCCTCGACCCCTGGCTCGCCAACAAATGGACCAACCTCGCCCTCGCCGCCGGCCCGCCCACCCACTGCTACAACCTCCCCGTCATCCAAACCAACCATTACGCCTGGCGCAAGCGAAAATCCAAAATGGCCACAAA
>JAVEWL010000295.1:0-6940 GCA_034004565.1 FCB group bacterium
CGGGCCGGAGCCGCCCAATCCGGACCCCGGATGTAGCGGGTTGATGGAGTGTGTGCGGCTTTTTATGGAGCAATGTTTTAGAGAAATGGTAGTTCTGAGGAGTGCGAGTCGAGAAATCCTGTTTTCGAGTGGCGTTCCCGCCGCTTTCGCCGGGCTTGGGCCAAAGGCGCAGTGCCGGCAGGCGGACGTTGCCTTATACACACAGAACAATGCGATATGGCAGTAGAGGGGAAGGCACACTGTAATTCAGGGGATTGTGGTGGACGCGGGCGCCCGCTGGAAAACCGCGGTAGGGGGCGGTAAACTGTCCCTCTTGAGAAGCGGAACGCGGAGCGGAGGCCGGAGCCCACTCACGCCCCGCGAAGCACAAAGCAGTCGAGTTATCGAGCAATGGCTGAGGAGAGGGACATGGCGGAGCTTTTGACCGACCGGTTGGCTATCCACGGGGGTGCCCCTGTCCGTGCAGTGGATAAAAGCTGGCCGCAATGGCCTATCGTTGGCGACGAGGAACGCCGCGCGCTCCTCGAGGTCTTCAACAGCGGCAAATGGTGGTACGGCGAACGCGTCGCCCAATTCGAAGCCGCCTACGCGCTCTTCCAGGACGCCCGCTTCTGCGTCACCTGCAACAGCGGCACGGCCGCCGCCGAAATCGGTATCCAGGCCCTCGGCTTCGGGCCCGGAGACGAGGTGATCGTCCCCGCCTACACCTTTATCGCCACCGCAAGCTCGGTCGCCCGCATGGGGGCCACCCCCGTTTTTGTCGACGTCGACGAATCCTGGTGCATCGACCCCGCCGCCGTCGAGGCCGCCATCACGCCCCGCACCAAGGCAATCGTGCCCGTTCATTTCGGGAGCCGCGTCGCCGATATGGATCGGCTGAACGCCCTCGCGGACAAGCACGGCCTCGTCGTTATGGAAGACGCCTGCCATTCCTGGGGCTCAAAGTGGAAAGGCAAAGGCACCGGCGCGCTGGGCCGTTGCGGCGTGTTCAGCTTCCAGATGAGCAAGAACATGACCGCCGGCGAAGGCGGCGCGATCCTCACCGATGACGAGGAACTCGCGGACCGCTGTCGCGCCATTTCCAACTGCGGCCGCAGCAAGGGCGGCGCGTGGTACGGCCACGACCTCATCGGCACCAACGCCCGCATGACCGAATTCGCCGCGGCCGTCCTGAGCGCGCAACTGGAACGGCTCGAGGAACAGACGCTCTACCGCGAACGCATGGGGGCAATCCTGAACGAAGAACTGGCCGGTGTGGAAGGCCTTGTCCCGCAGCCGGGCGACGAGCGCATGACCCGGCGTGCCTACCACCTCTATCCGTTCCGGCTCGACGAGAAGGCTTTCGGCTGCTCCCGCGAACGCTTCGTCGAGGCCGCCCGCGCCGAAGGAATGTCCCTGACCGCCGGCTATCCCGTCCCGCTCTACAATCAGCCGGTATTCGAACGCCTCCGCGGCGATACGCCCGCGCCTTCGTGTCCCGTGACCGAAGACCTCTGCACCCGAAGCGGGGTCTGGTTCAACCACTCGCAGCTCTTGTCTCCCGAGGAAGACATCCGCCTCATCGCAAAGGCATATCGCAAAATCAAAGATCACGTATCCGAATTGGCATAGGGCCTGGAGACTTGGTTCTTGTCCTTTGAGTCCTTGCCTTCAGCAACAGGGTTAACCGCAAATGACGCAACGCAGCAAAGACTCCGGCAAGACCCAGACGGTAACCTGTCGCCATTGCCGTTACGAACGTCCCGCCGAGGACGCGCGCTGCCACATCTGCGGCTATCCCTGGCCCTGGGTGGAAAACAAAAAAAGTCCATCGCCTGTAAGGGAAAATCCTGAATCGCACATAGGGGAGAAAGCATGAACAGCTTGACTCGGCGGTCGTTCCTGAAAGCAACAGCGCTAGCGACGGCAGCGACGGTAGCCAGCGGGGGAGCAAGGGCGCAGGCCAACGAGCGCATCGCCCTCGCCGTGATCGGCTGCCGCAACCGCGGCAATCAGGTGGCGAGTTACTCCCTCGCCTCGGGACAATTCGACATCGTCACCCTCTGCGACTGCGATTCCGCCATGGCCGACAAAGGCCGTGACCTTATCAAGGACAAACTCACCACCTCCCCGAAATACGAGAAAGACTTCCGTCGCGTCCTCGAAGACCCCGAGGTCGACGCCGTCGTGGTTGCCTCGCCCGACCATTGGCACGCCGGAATGGCCGCGCTCGCCCTCGACGCAGGCAAGCACGTCTTCCTCGAAAAGCCCACGACTTGGTGCATCGAGGAAGGCAAGGCCCTGCTTAAGGCCGAGGCCGCGCACCCCGGCCTCAAGATCTTCGTCGGGACCCAGCGCCGCAGCGCCCCGCACTTCGCCGAAGCCCGCGAATTCGTGCGCTCGGGCGCCCTGGGCAAGATCGGCTTCGCCCGAGGCTGGGTCGCCCACAACCGCGAGGTGCTGCCCATTATCCCCGACTCCGGCCCGCCCGCGACCCTCGACTACGACCTCTGGTGCGGTCCCGCGCCCTTCCGTCCCTACAACGACAACAAGGTCCACTACAACTGGCGGTTCATGCGCGACTACGGCACCGGCGAAACCGGCAACTGGGGCGTCCATTTCCTCGACCTCGCGCGCTGGATCATGGGCCTCGACCTGCCCACCGCGGTCTACGGCCACGGCGGCATGCACGTCGTCAAAGACGCCAAGGAATGGCCCGACACCCAGACCATTGTCCTCGAATTTCCCGAACTGACCCTCGTGTGGGAACAGCGCATCTGGACGAAGTACGGCATCGGCGGCCAGCGCGACGGCGTCCAGATTGACGCCGAGAAGGGCTCCATGCTTCTATCAGGCAACGGCTGGACCTTCTTCCCGAAAGACGGCGAGCCCCAGGTCCACAAGGGTGCCGCCGGCGACGATGTCCTCCACGCGCGTAATTTCGCGGACTTCATCCGGGGCCAGGCCGCGCCCGCCGCGCCGCTCATCGAGGGCCACAAGAGCACCGCGCTCTGCCTCCTCGGCAACATCGCCGTACAAGCCAAGGCACGGCTCGAGTTCGACCCGCAAGCCCAGCGTTTCAAGGACGAAGCGGCGAACGCGTATCTCACACGGGAGTATCGTGCCCCGTGGAAGGCGCCACTCGCCTAGCCATATGTCTGATGTGTTTGAATTTACGTGATGGGGTCTGTTCCAATAGCTGGCATGAACATACGTAATGACTGCCCTTCGGCGATCGCCATATCCGGAGGCCGCGCGTGAACGATCAAGAGCTCCGTCAGGATCCCTGGGCCCTGCCGACATTGGGATTGTGGTTTGTCTTTTTCTACGTCGGCTTGTTCCCCGAAACCGTATTTAAGGTCCTGCGCGAGATTGGCGGCGTGGTCACCATGGGGGCTTACATCAACAACCCAGACGTGATCACGCTTGCTTTTACCCTCTACCTGGCCGTTTTCGCGTTCCAGCGCGCCCGGGAAGGCGGGTTGTCGGACGCCCAGGCCCAGGGCCGCGCCGTGCAAATTGGCATCATCGCCCTGATTGCCTTCCTGTGGCAGCCCCTGGGATTGGTCGGCCTGACCAGCGATATGAT
This sequence comes from FCB group bacterium, assembly GCA_034004565.1. Lineage (GTDB taxonomy): Bacteria > Hydrogenedentota > Hydrogenedentia > Hydrogenedentales > SLHB01 > JAVEWL01. The sequence goes on from JAVEWL010000295.1 coordinate 3,569, forward strand.
GCGCTCCGCATGGTGGAATGCGCGCATACTGGTCGTGTTGGTCATTGCCCTGTCCGTTCTTAAGCTACTGGCATGGTTATATTTGTTGAGCCTGGTGGTACGGTATTACGGATTAGGCAACGACCGGGTCTTCGCCGAAATGGTCTGCATATTTCCCAGCGCCGCGGTTCCGCCTGCCGAATCCGGCGCCACCCAGACCGAAGACTCGAAGACCCTTCCGGAGAAGGAATCCGCCGAGTAGCCGATAAAGAGGTTGCGCGTCAACTCGTGGACGCCACCCCGCGTTGTGTAGTCAACAGGGATTCGTGTGTCATGGCGTTTGTTCCAGGGAGAGCCGGTTTACTATGCGTCAAACAACCGTTCTAACTGCGTTGGTCTTACTCCTGCTGCCGTTCTCCGCCAACGCGGGCGAACTTGCCGTAGGCGGCGTCAGCTTCAAAGGCACCACCGTTAACGTGCCGATCCTGCTCAAAGGCGATGTGGGCACCGGCGTCGCGGCAATGGACTTCACATTTACCTACGACCCCGCCGTGTTCGAGCCTCTCGGCGTCACCGCCGGCGAAGCCGCCTCCGCGGCCGACAAAGGCGTGCAGTACAACCTGCTCGAGCCCGGCCGCTGCAAGGTCGTCATGATGGGATTGAACCAGTCCGTCGTGCCCAGCGGCGAGGTGGCCATGCTGCGCCTTCGCCGATTGACGGAATCCGGGGGAGCTACCGAACTCGCCATTAACGATCCCACGTTCTCCGATCCCAACGCCTCGGCGATTCCGTCCAAGGGGACCACCGAAACCATCGAACTCACCGGCGACACCGCCACGCCCGAAGAACCGGAACCCAATCCCGACGAGACGCCCGGCCAAGACGGTGACACCGAGAATCCGGATGACCCGGACGCCACGCCCGAATCGCCCGAGGTGGCGCCGCCCGGCACCGTCGTGCCCACAACGCCCGACGGGGATGGCACCACCGCTCCCGCCGGAGGCGTCGCGGGCTCCATGCCTGTGGGCGTCAAGCCCGGTCTGTCGGGCAACCCGAAAGATCCCGCACTCGCGAACCGTCTCAAGCGGATGGCCCGAATCGGTGATGCTTCCCAATTGCCGCGCGGTATCCAGCCCGGTGCGCCAGAAGCGCCCCTCGGCGCCGCGGACGCATCCGCGGGAGCCGTGAATTTGCCGCCCGGAGCGCGCCCCGGTGGTGCTGTGACGCCAACCGGAATGCCCGGTTCTGTCTCTGAGAAGTCACCGGCGGCCGCCGCGGGAGCGCTCGCCATGAACACCCTCGGCGCGCCCGGTCAGCCGCCCCTGCCAACTGGAAAAAATGGAGCGACCGCCGCTTCAACGCCTCCCGGCAACCCGGTATCGGTTCTCAACCCGAGATGGATAGGCGTAGCCATTATCGTTGTGGCCATGGGCATCCTGTTCGCTCTCCGCCGTCGCCTCTTCTCCTGACGCAATACCACCCGCATTCCAAACCCTCGGGCCGCCATAGGCCGTCCGAGGGTTTTCCTGTTGTGGCCCGCCCAAAAACGTAGGTTCATTCGCATTTCCGGCCACGGAGTCTTGCAAGGTTACACGACCGGGACTGTTCCACTCTTGATGAGCCCCACAACCCGACAGAGCGCCCCTCGCGCTTGCCGGGACTGTTCCACTTTTGATGAGCCCCACAACCCGACAGAGCGCCTCCCGCTTCTGCAAGGGATTACCGTCGAAGGCACTCCCGATCAAAAGTGGCAACTGTCCCCCGCGCAGCACAGGGTCTCTTGCAATCACGCAGCGCTATGAGGGGGACAGGCACCTGTTTTGGGTTCCGGCGCCCCTCTAAGGGTCGGCCTCCCATGCAGGTCTATGCGCTCCGTCGAGTTTACGGTCTCATCAAAACAGGGCCAGTCCCGTTCCTTCGCCCCCGCGTGCGCATAGCAGGCTTCCGGAAAGACCGGATGAACCAAAACTTTCGGGCTTGTTTCCCACGCCCGTCCGTTCTAGAATTCCCCCCAGAGAGAATAGCGTGGCGCGTTCGACGCGCGCTCCCAAAAATCAACGCGGAGGAGAGAAGCATGTCCGAACCCATGGCGCCGCCGCCCCCACCCCCGTTCCCGCCCGCTCCCGCACCCCAGAAGAACAACACGATGAAATGGGTCCTCGGTTGCGGCCTCGGCTGCATCGTTTTGATAATCCTCGCGGTTGTCGCAGTCTCTGCGCTTATATACTGGGGTGTCACAGAAGGAACCCCTATGGCTGCCAAGCAACATTACGGGGAACTTAAGAAACAAGGCATAGTGCCTGAGGCGGATCAGCCCATATTCGATCGGCTGGTGGAATTGGGTACCGGCGAGAACGCATCCATGTACGCCACGCTCATGGCGCTAGGCGTCGTGAAAGGCACCTTGTCCGACGGTGCCGTGAGCGATGAGGAGCGCATCGCCGTGAACGAACTCATAGAGATGCTCGAGGCCAATCCAGATATCTCAGCCGCGCAACTCCAGGAATTCCAATCCAAGTATCCGGGAATCATCCAGGGACAGCCCGGCATGTTCGGAATGCCAGCCCCTCCGACGGCGGCGGAACCGCCCGTAGCCCCGGCCGAGCCCGAGGCCGTGACCCCGCCGGCCGCGGAAACGCCCGAGGAAGTGACGCCTCCGGCGGCCGCGCCCATGGCCGAGCCGCCTGCGGAAGGCGCTGCCCCGACCGAATAATCGCCTTAAGACCGCAAAGAAAAGCTCCCCGGGTTGCCAGTCAGGCACCCCGGGGAGCTTTGTTCCAATTTACACGCCCGTAATACGCTCCAGCCCGCGCATATACGGCCGCAACGCCTCCGGCACAATCACGCTACCGTCGTCTTGCTGATAATTCTCAAGAATGGCGATGGCCGTGCGGCCCACCGCCAGCCCCGAACCGTTCAACGTATGCACGAATGCCGGCTTGCCGTCGGTCTTGTAACGGATGCCCGCGCGCCGCGCCTGGAAGTCCGTGCAATTCGAGCAGGAGCTGATCTCGCGGTAGCAATCCTGTCCCGGAAGCCATACCTCGAGGTCGTACGTTTTCGCGGCCGAAAAGCCCATGTCGCCCGTCGACAGCGCCATCACGCGGTACGGCAACTCCAACTTCTGCAGAATACTCTCCGCGTCGCGCGTCAGGCTCTCGTGTTCCTGCCAGGACTGCTCCTGCGTCGTGAACTTGTACAGCTCCACCTTGTCGAACTGGTGCTGCCGCAACATCCCGCGCGTGTCCTTGCCATACGACCCCGCTTCGCTCCGGAAGCTGGGGGAGTAGGCCGCGTACTTGATGGGCAACATTTCCTTCGGAATGATCTCATCGCGATGCAGGTTCGTCAGCGGTACCTCCGCCGTCGGGATCAGCCAGAGATCGCGCCCCT
>JAVEWL010000296.1:0-6908 GCA_034004565.1 FCB group bacterium
TGGCTTGGGGGTGTGGGCAAGGGAAGGACTGCAAGGACCACAACGACAGCAAGGATGAGAAGAAGGTGTGGGACTTTGGGCTCCCCTCACCCACACCCCCAAGCCATGAAGCCGGCTTGGGGGTGCCACAAAGCATGGGGGCAGGGGGCAGTAATTCGCGTCGATCCCATCCACAAGCCACGTTCCTTCGTCACGCGGCTTGAAGGTGGCACCTGGAAAGAAGTCATCCGGCAGTAGGCTAAAGTGTTATCGGATTGCGGTAGATCCGAAGCGTTAGACGGATGGGCTGCACGGCGGGACGCGACGCGCCGGACGATTTGGGTTCATTGTATTTGGGGCGGACCTTTGATAGCATGGCTTCGGCAGGGGGAGTGTCTACAGTAATCCTGTGGATAACTTGTGGACAACCTGTTAGAGAGTCGTTGGGGCCGTCTCGGGGTCATGATGCGGGTGCCCAGGCAAGTGATTGCCGACGTTTGACTTAAACAGATTTCAGCACGATGGCTGAAATGACGCAATCAAACGCTAGGTGTTTGTGAGTCAATGGCTTGCATCACAAAGCGGCAAGAACCGGATCGCGGCGTGCGCATCGTTCCACGCAGTAGTCCTTGGAACCTCAAAGCGCGAGTTTACCGCGCTGGGACTGGGCGAAGACGGCAACGTGGCGCGTGGAACAACGGCGCGCAAACGCGGTGGATAACCCGGCACCGGATTGTGGATGAAACATCTGTTTTCTCCACAGAAACGGATGGGCTTTTTCATCGGCAACAACGGACGAATGACGGCATGTGAGGGAGTGGGGATAAGATAGCGGACTTTTCCACAATCTCAAATGGAACCAAGCGGTTGCCTTGCTGTGAGTTGGAACGTTTTCACCATTACTCACAGGACTACTGCTACGACTACTTTCTTTATATTTAAAAAGAACTAAACCCAAGAGAAGAAGTTTCACACCACCGCAGCGGCAAGGATGGAGAGCGCTACCCATGAAGATTCGGATTCCTCGTCAGGACCTGCTCGACGCCGTCAACAAGGTTAAGACCGTCGTGTCGGCCAAATCGGCCCTTCCCATTCTCTCGCACATCCTCATGGAAGCGTCGGACAGTTCCGTTCGCCTGGCGGCCACGGACTTGAAAGTCAGCATCGAGTGCGCGGTCGACTGTACCGTGGAAGAACCGGGGTCGCTTACCGTCTCCTCGCAACGCCTGGCGTCGATGCTCTCGGAATTGCCCAACGAAGACATTCTCTTCGAACTGGGCGAGAACAACGTCGTGTCGCTCGAATGCGGCAAGATTCAGACCAAACTCTTCAGTATGTCCCCGGACGAGTTCCCGCCGATCCGAACCTTCGATGGGGTCGAACCGCTGGTGCTCGAGGAAAAACTGCTCAAGAAGCTGTTTAGCCGTACCTCTTTTGCTATATGCACCGACCAGTCGCGCTATAACCTGACCGGCCTGCTGTTCGAGATGATCGACGGCAAATTAACGGTCGTCGCGACGGACGGCCGCCGCATGAGCCTGTGTTCTGAAAAGGAAGGTATTCCGGAAGGCATCGAGCTCAAGGTCATCATTCCGGGCAAGATGGTGAATGAACTCGAGCGTCTCCTGGGCGACGAGGGCCAGGTGAACGTGCTCATCGACGAGACGCAGGCCGCGTTCCAGTTCGGAAACATCCGCCTCGTGACCGCACTCATCGAAGGGAACTTCCCGAACTACGATATGGTCATCCCGAAGAAGCATGACAAGGAAACCACACTGCCCACCACCTCCTTCCTCGAAGCCGTGCGCCGAACGCGTACCATGACCAACGAAAAATTCAATTCCGTCCGATTCAATCTGGCCGACGACACCATGCTGCTGCGCGTGGTGACCCCGGAAGTCGGCGAATATCGCGAAGAAATGCCGGTCAGCTTCAACGGCGCCGCCATGGAAGTCGCCTTCAACCCCGATTTCGTACTCGAAGTCCTGCGCCGCATCGATACTCCCGACGTGTCGTTTGTATTGAAAGACGCCACCAGCCCCGGCCTCATTCGCCCGGTGTCGGACAACGAGAACGCGACCTTCCTGAATGTCATCATGCCGATTCGCATTTAGATTCCCGCGCGACACCTTTTCGCAGCCGGCGGACATCGAACATCCGTCGGCTGTTTCTGTGTTCCTGATTATTCGCCGGGAATGGGAATATAAAGCCGCCCTTGCTTCCTGCCGTAATAGTAAGTGCACCCACGTACCTTTTTAGCGGAAGAAAGTGAAAGGCAAAGCCACCATGATTCAATGGAACGACAGTTTAAGCGTCGGCGTAAAGCAGATCGACACGCAACACCAGAAACTCATCACGTTGATCCACGATTTGAACGACGCCATGAAAGTCGGCAAGGGCAAGGACGTCGTTGGCAAGATCATCAAGGAACTGGTGGATTACACCGTGGTCCATTTCCGGCAGGAAGAGGGCTACTTCGCAAAATTCGATTATGCCGAAACCGAGCAGCACATCGCCGAGCATAAGGCGTTTATCGCCGAAGTGTCGAAGTTTCAAGAGGACTTCAACAACGGGCGCCTGGGTCTTTCCCTCAACGTGATGAATTTTCTGAGCAACTGGCTTACCAAGCACATCATGGGCACCGACAAAAAATACAGCACATGTTTTACGGCCAACGGCCTTTCGTAAAACCGAAGACTATTTCGAGTTCAGCAACGCACGCGCGTGTTCGAGGCTGGCACTGGACAACGAACCGTCCAACAGACGCGCCACCTCCTCCACGCGCGATTCTTCTTCCACGCGAACCATGCGCGTCAGTGTGCGCCCCTTGCTGTTGAACTTGGTCACGTTGAAGTGATTCCGCGCCGCCGCGGCGATTTGCGGAAGGTGCGTGATGCAAAGGGTCTGGTGCGATTGCGAGAGCTTTCGCAAGCGTTCGGCCACCTTGAGCGCGACGGCCCCGCCCACGCCCGCGTCGATCTCGTCGAAGATGAGCGTTGGAATACGATCCGCATCCGCCGATACCACCTTCAACGCGAGCATGATGCGCGAAATCTCACCGCCCGACGCCACCTGGCGCAAGGGCTTCGGCTTCTCGCCCGCGTTGGCCGCCAGGAAGAACTCGACGCGATCAATTCCGCGCGACGAAAGTTCTGTTTCCTCGAAGCGCGTCTCGAAAAGAGCGCCCTTCATGCCCAGTTCCTGAAGGTTCGCAACAACCTGTTTATCCAGTGCCTTGGCGGCCTTCTTACGTCTTTCCGACAAAGCTTTGGCAAGGCCGCGGGTTTCCCCGAACAAGGCATCCCGCTCGCGTTGCAGTGCCGCAAGCCGCTCGTCCCGCTGCTCGAAACCGGCGATCTCCGCAGCGGCCTTATCGCGATAGGCAAGAATGCTCTCGATGCAATCGCCATACTTGCGCTTCAGACTGCCGATGAGCGCGAGGCGCTGGTTCAGCGCGTTCAGTTCGTCCGGGTCATACTCGACTTCTTCGGTGTACACGCGGACTTCGGCTGCCACCGCCTCGATGTTCGCGCGAATGTCCCGCAACTGGTCCACCAACGGCCCGAACTGCGCCGCGATCCCGGCCAATTCCTCGAGCGCCATTAGGGCGGCGTCGATCGTGTCGATTGCCGCCGTGCCCTCGGCCTCGTAAAGATTAGTGTGCGCCTGCGTGGCCAGGGTGAAAATCTTCTCGGCGTTGGTGATGATGCTGCGCCGCTGCCGCAACTCCTCTTCTTCACCGGCCTCGAGGTTTGCGCTGTTGATTTCGGTCAGCTCGAAGCGGAAGAACTCGACCTGACGCGCCTTCTCACGATCGTCCGCGGCCAGTTCGGCAATCTCGCGCTCCATTTTGCGCAAACGCGCCACCCGTTCCGCGATCGCATCGGTTTCGCTGTCCACGCGCGCCATGCCGTCGACCAAATCGAGCTGGCGTTCCGATTTCAGCAGCGACTGGTGCTCGTGCTGCCCGTGCAGATCGACCAGCTCCTCGCCAATTCGCGCCAGCACCGCCACCGGCACCAGGTTGCCGCACACGTAGGCCCGGCTGCGGCCGTCGCCGGTCACCACGCGCGACAAGAGGAGCTCACCCTCTTCGAGAACGATGTCGGCATCCTTGAGAATGGCGGCGAGGCCACGGGAGGGCTTGCGTATGCGGAACAGCGCGTCCACCTTGGCGCGCTCGGCGCCGTCGCGCACGCTATCGCGTTCGGCACGCGCCCCCAGCACGAGGTTCAGCGCGCCCACGACGATGGATTTGCCCGCGCCGGTTTCCCCGGTGAGCACGTTGAAGCCCTCGCGGAAATCCACCTCGAGTTCGTCGATCAACGCATAGTTCTGAACGCGCAACGTTTCAAGCATTCGTCACCAACTGAAGGTAAATGAGAAACTCCCGATTGCCCGCGGGGCCCAACAACGACGAGGGTACCACACCGGCATTTTTGAATCCCAGTTCCTCGGCCGCGGACGCCACCTCGGCCACGACCCGCTCGTGAACTTCCGGATCGCGCACCACGCCCCCGCTGCCCACTTGCTTGCGTCCCGCTTCGAACTGCGGCTTGATCAATGCCACGCCGGCCGCATCTTCCGCCAACAGCGGCTTCAAGGGAGGCAATACCAGTTTCAGCGAAATGAACGAGCAATCCACGACGAAGAACGACGGCGATTCGGACAGATCGGCCGGCGTCACGTTGCGGATGTTGGTGCGCTCCATTACGACCACGCGCGGGTCCTGGCGCAGCTTCCAGGCCAATTGCCCGTAGCCCACGTCCACCGCGTAGACTTTTGCCGCGCCATGCTGAAGCAGGCAATCGGTGAACCCGCCCGTCGAAGCGCCCACGTCGATGGCCACGCGCCCCGTCACGTCAATCGAAAAATCCTCGAACGCCCCCTCGAGTTTTTCGCCGCCCCGGCTCACAAAACGCGGCTCCTCGCGCACTTCGATGACCGTGTCTTCGGGCAGGCGCGTGCCGGGCTTGTCCAGCTTTTCGCCCTTGGCATTGAACACCTTACCGAGTTGGATCAGTCCCTGCGCCTGCGAGCGCGAGACCCCGGTAAGCCGCTGCACAAGGGTATCGAGGCGTTCTTTCGTCATAGGGGGAGAGTTTACCACAGGGGCCAAAAATGTAACCCCGAATTCCCATTCGGGGCCTTTGCTTTTTCTTCGTAGCGCTTCACTCAAACCAAAAGCAAAGACCCCGAATGGGAATTCGGGGTTACATTCAGAACGGCCACACCAGCGGAATCAGCAAAGTCGCCACCGTAATCAGCACCAGATCCATCGGCAACCCCAGCCGAATGAAATCCTTGAACCGGTACCCGCCCGGCCCGTACACCATGAGGTGCGTCTGGTACCCGATGGGCATCATGAATCCCGCCGAAGCCGCGAACATCACGCCCACGACAAACGTGCGCGGATTGGCGCCCAATTGAATGCCCAGCGCCACGGCGAAGGGAAACATGAACACGGCCGCCGCATTGTTGCTCACCATTTCGGTGACAACCACGGTAACGATGTACAGCGCGATAAACGCCGCATACGGCCCGAAGCTCGCGGCGTTGTCGACCACCAGCGTAATGACGGCCTCGACCACCCCCGACTTCTCGAGCGCGCGGCCCAGCCCGAATGCCGCGCCGATGCTGAGCAGGGTCTGCCAGTCGACGCTCTGACGCGCGTCCCCGGGCGAGATGCAGCGCGTCACCACCATCAGGCCCGCAATCAGAAACGCGGCCATGACGATCGGAATCACCTCCGTCGCCATCAGCACGATGAGCAGCCCCAGCAGGCCGATCGAGATGTAGGCCTTGTCGTGGCGCACCGGGCGCGAATCCTGGATCGCGCTCACAAGGTAGAAGTCCGAGTTGTTGTGATGCGCGCGGCCGAAGTGCGGGCCCGTTTGCAGCAGCAGCGTGTCGCCGTTGCGCAGCACGATGTCGCCCAGCCGCCCTTTCAAACGCTCGCCGCTGCGGTGTACCGCCACGACCGCCGCGTTGTAGGTCGCCCGGAAATCGGCCCCGCGGATGCTCTTGCCCACCAGGGGCGAGCTTGCCGAGATCACCGCCTCGCACAGCAGGCTGTCGCGCCGCTTCGAGGAGTGCGCTTCGTAATTGATGTCCACCACCGGCACGAGCCCCGGAATGCGTTCGAGGTCGATGATGCTGTCCACCACGCCGGCAAACGTCAGGATATCGTTCTCTTCGAGCAACTGGTTCGGCTCGACCGGCGTGATGAGTTCTTCCCCGCGCGTGATCTCGATGAGGAACTGTCCCGACAAGCGCCGCAAGCCCGCCGCTTCCACGCGCTTGCCGATGAGCCGGCAACCGGGCTCGATGCGCATGTTGACCATGTATTCGCGCGCGGACTCGCCGAACTGCTGGATGAGGTCTTTGCGGTCGGGCAGCAATCGCCGTCCCACGATAAACAGGTACAGCACGCCCGCCAGGGCATACGGAATGCCGACCGGCGTCACTTCGAACAGCGACATCGGTTCGAGCGCCTGCTGCAGCGCAGGCGAAGCCGCCACATCCGGCCGCTCCATCGCCCGCGCAAGCATGCCGTTCACCACTAGGTTCGTGCTCGTGCCGATGAGCGTGCAGGTGCCGCCGAGAATGGCCAGATACGACAACGGCAGCAATAGGCGCGACGGCGATACGCGGTTCTTGCGGCACCACGTGTCGATGACGGGCAGCAGCATCGCCACCACCGGCGTATTGTTCAGGAACGCCGAAGCGACCGTAACCGACCCCGCCATGCGGGCCAGCGCCCCGCTTTCGGTGCGCGCCCGGCCCATCACCCCGTCGCCCATGCTGTTGAGCGCCCCCGTCTCGCGAAGCGACGCCGCCACCGCAAACATCGCCGCCACGGTCAGCAGGCCCTCGTTCGCAAACCCCCCAAAGATCTCTTCAACGGTAAGGAGATGGTGCAGCCCAAT
>JAVEWL010000297.1:0-6907 GCA_034004565.1 FCB group bacterium
CGCCAAGACGGCCGCAAACACAACCCTGCTTCCCAAAACGTTGAACATGCCAGGTCTCCCCACGCGATGATTGCGCTCCGCATTGCGCCGAGATTCGCCATGAATCGCTGAGATTGTCTGCCGATCCATTGCCCCAATCCGCTTTACCATGGCTTTTCTCCGCGCTGCCGGGTACTTACTGCTGAATGAGTCCCACCGTGTCACTGCCAAGTACCGCATATCTCAACGCCGGTACGGTCTCGGCCTTGTCGGGGCCGACCGCGGCGATGGGCGCTTCCTGTATGGTTCCAACCGGCGTTACGAGTTCCAACAGCCCCTTGTCCCCCAGGCGCAGTTCGTTCGTGCCGACATACCGCAATTGGAATTTGTCCAACTGGCGGCGGTCTCGAACAACGAGTTTCCGCCGCAGTTCGCCGCTGTCGGTCCGGTACTCGAGATCGATGCCCGGGTAGAGGTCGCGGTAGACGACGCCTGCGAATGTGGCGATGTCCTGGCGCCAGTTCTTTGGATCGTTGCCCCTGAGTTCGTTGATGCGGCCCGGAAGCGGATCGATGGCTTCGAGCCGGACCTGTGGATTTGCCCCGGGAAAGCTCATGCGAATGACCACGCCTTGCCGCGGCGCCATCGCTTGCTCGATTCCCTTCTTCTCCTCGGGGCCGGCCGTACTCGGCTCGACGAGTTTGAACACGACCTCGTCGGGCGTGAAGAACACCGTGGCGCGGCCTCCCGGCAGGTAGAACTTTACCCGGGGATCGGTCTGGCCCTGGTTTTCAATGATGGCGAGGGGCATTCTGATTGCAGGGGGGGGGCTTTCTTCGGCGTGCTGGTTTTCGGATTGCTGCGACCAAGCGGCGTTCATGAAAGTACATGCCGCCGCCGTGAGAAGAACGGCGCAGCAGAACTTGCCCCGCAGTCGCAAACTTTCCCGCATCCCCAAGACTCCCCGCAAACAGTCAGCGGACGTGTAAGCCTATGGAACACTCGCCCCCAAAGTGGCGATGCCCAAGGCTTCGGTGCAACCCCAAGATTTACGGAGTATCCGTTCAACGCGCACAGCGGCGCCTTACCGCACAAGGCGCACTGTACTTCAGAGCATAAAGGCATGGCGCTAAAGCTGTATGGACAGAGTCCCGCAAGACAATACAGCTATTAATACGAGCAGTATACAGTACACACCCTCCGGTGTACAGTACTTTATTGGTATGGGCATTCTAGTTATCTGTCTCGCGGTATTGAGAATCTTGTTTTGCGGGATATGCGGTCAACGCCTGCACTTTGTGGTTGATTGCACATTCAGTGTGGGCCGGCGCCGGTCTCCGCCGCTCGTTCGCGCGCCACGGCATACAAGGTACCGCCCAGACGGGGAAAGCGCCTCATGAACAGCGTACCCGTCGTAAAGAGCGCGCCCTTCTTCCGGGCATGGGGCTGATGGCAGGTCGCCATCTCCTCCACCTCGTACCCGTGGCGCTCGAGCAGGTTCTCCAGGTGTCGCGCGCTGAAGGTCATCACGTGTTCCGGTCCGTCGTCGGCGCGCCCTAGCAGGAATCGCAGATAGTTCGGAAGCCCCATTGCGTGGGGCGTTGTCAGGATGATGCGCGTGTCGCGCGTGCAGAAGCGCTTTATCCCCTCGAGCATCCGCCCCGGATTGGATAGATGTTCAATCAGGTCCCCGACGATGATAAGGTCAAAAGTCTGCTCCAGGTCGACCTCTTCGAGTTTTTCCGCATTTCCGTGGAAAAGCCGCGAGAAGATCCCCAGGCGCTCGAAGATGTCGATGGCTTCGCGGCAGAAATCGATGCCCCACGCGTCCGATACCCGGCACAGTGCGCCGTGCAAGGAAGCTTCGGCGACCCGTCGAGCCGATTCCGGGGAGGCAACGGCTTGCGCGCGCAACGCCGGATCTGCGAAGCCCACGCACCCGAGGTGGAGCACCTTCAGGCCGCGGGCCGCCTCGAGGATGGCGGCTTCCTTGTCCAGAAAGCGCATGTGTCCGTTTGGTTTATCCTGCATGACCCATCCGCTCTTCGTCGTCCCGCGGCGCGCCCCCGATTCGGAATCCCGCCCATTGCCCCAGCATCAGGAGAATGAAGAGGGGATTATTCACCAGGTATCGGCGCCATAGCCGCCGCGGCTCGACGCACAGCCGGAAGAACCATTCCAGTCCGCTCCGCCGCATCCACCGCGGCGCCTGCCGAAGCAACCCCGCGTGAATGTCGAACGCGGCTCCCACGCCGATGAGCACCTTGGCGTTGATGCGTCCCACTTGCGCGGCCATCCAGCGCTCCTGCTTCGGTGTGCTCAGGCCCACCCAGAGGATATCCGGCGCGAGGCGCTCCAATTCCGCCTCGAGGCCGGCCTCTTCTTCCAACGTCATCGGCCGGAACGGCGGCGAATAGGTCCCCACGACGTTCAGTTCGGGAAAGCGCGCCACCATGCGATCGCGAAGGCGTTCCGCGACCCCTTCCTTTCCGCCGAAGAAGAAATGCCTGTGCCCCGCCCCGGCGGAGCGCGCCATCAGTTCCAGCATGAGGTCTGGGCCGTACACGCGGCCCATCCCTCGATGGCCCGCCAAGAGTCCGATCCAGACCGTCGGCATGCCGTCCGGCACGCACATTCCGGCGCGCCTGTGCGCCCGCCGTACTTCGGGATCGTACACCGATTCCATAATCCCGTGGACGCCGGTCACGGTGACATAGCGGCGGGGCTCCTCGCGGATCCACGTCTCGATGCGGTCGGCCGCATCGGGGAGGTTAACGGCCGCCACGGGCACGCCCAGAATGTCTACCGTGTTCATGTCCGTTCCTCGACGGTCATCGCGTCCGCGTACAAGGCCATCAGCCGGTTGTAGTACACGTCTTCGCTGTACTCCTGCCGCGCCTTGGCTCGACCGTTGGCCCCCATTTGCGCGCAGCGCTTCGGGGCGCTCCACAATTCCCGCATGGCGCCGGCCAAGTCTTCCGCGTCGCCCGGGCGCACCAGCAGACCGGTCACCTCGTCGTCCACCACCTCGGGTAATCCGCCTGCGGAAGAGGCCACCGCCGGCAGGCCATAGGCCATGCCCTCGGCCGCCGCCAGCCCGAAGGCCTCCTGGCAGATGCTCGGAACCAGGATCATCCGCGCGCCGCGAAACAGCGCGTCCAGGGCCTTTCCCACAAGCCTTCCCATGTGCGTGACGTTGGACGGCACCTTCTTGGCGAGCAGTCCGGCAAGGGGGCCGTCGCCCGCGATGCGAACCGGAACACCGGCGATCGCGGCCGCGTCGAGGAGCACTTCAATGCCTTTTTCCGAACCGAGACGCCCGACGTAGAGCGCGTACTCGCCTTTGGCCGGGTCCGCCGGCACCTGGGGGATGCCCACCGTATTCGGCACGACGCGCACGCGTCCTTCCGGTATCCCCGACGCCGTCAAGCGACGGCGCACGAACTCGGACGGCGGCACGTAGCGCGTCACATTGTGCGCAAAGATCCCTCTTCGTCGCGTCGAGTACCCCCGGGCGGCGAAGGCCGCGCTTTCAAGCACGTTCCCGCGGCAGTTCGTCAGGGCACACCAGTACTCGCGCCCCCCGCGGCAGCGTTCGCAGACCCGGCCGCGCCGGATGTGGGCTCCGGTCGGGCACTCGAGCCGGTAGTTCGGACACCGAAGCACGACCGGCACGCCCGCTTCGCGGCAGGCCTCGAGTACGCTCGGAGAAATCAAAGGGAACAGGTTGTGCACGTGCACCAGCTCGGGCCGCGCCTCCGCGAGCAGCGAAGCAAATGCCAGCTTCGCCGCCCGCGAATACGCTCCCTGCCGTAACGCGCAAATCCTTCCCCAACTACCCTGAATATCGCCGCTGCTGCGTTCGTAAACGCAGACCTCGTGGCCGCGACGACGCAGCAGATCCACCGTCGCGTCAAACATCCGGTTCTCGCCACTCACGTAGCGGTAGCGGTTGTGCAGTTGAAGGATTCTCATGGGACACCCGCCCCGGTCACCTTGGGATCGTCCGGCGCGGTGGCCTCCTTCTCTCGGCGCAATTCAAAACGGGCGAACAGGCGGTCCTCCGGAAACAGCCGGGGCGCGTGGAACGACAAGGTGCGGCCCGCGTACCCGGCCGTGCGCAGCATCATGCATCGGTGCCCGAGCGCGTCCATGCGGTTTCCGCGCAGGGTGGCGATCGCCCACAGGGGCGCCTGGTAGAGCGTCGACTTGGCGATGCGCGCAAGGCACGAGAGCGTTGTTTTGGCGAGGCCCCAGTCGCGCAGGTCGCGGTAGGCGAAGCTCTGGCCGTTCCGCACCGAGCGCCACGCGAAGAAGCGCTCCGACAGACGCTCCGGCGGAATTACGTGGTGTACCACCGCTTTCGGCGCGAACCAGAACGTAAACCCGGCCCGCCGTACGCGGCGGAAATAGTCCCACTCTTCGCCGCCGCGCAGGATCCGTTCGTCGAAATCGCCGACGAATTCGACGACCCCGCGCCGGATCAATTGGTTGCCCGTGCAGGACCCAGTCCGCGTGGTTATGGGACGCGGCTCTCCCCCACCCGGTATCTCGCCCAGGTGCGCGCGGCAGACTCCGTTCAGGCGATCGAGTTCTTCTTTCGGCAGAAGCAGATCGCGGGGCCCGTCCACGACATCGGCGTTGAACCGCTCCGCCACGTCGAACAGGGCCTCGAGCCAATCCGGCTCGGCCAATTGATCCTGGTCGAAGAAGGCGATGTAGTCGGACCGGCATTCCGCGAAGCCGCGGTTACGCGCGGCCGGCACGCCGCGTCCGTCCGCGAGGACATAGCGCAGCGGCACGGGCGACTCGATCGAGAGCGCGTCCACGGCTTCTCCGGTGCCGTCCGTCGAGCGGTCGTCCACGACGACGATTTCATAGGTGAAGCGCCCCCGCGTTTCCTGGCGCATCATGCAGCGCAAGGCGTCGACCAGCATGTCGCGGCCGTTGTACGTGATGATGACCACGGAAATACTCGGCACGCGCTCACTCGTCGTCATACTCGCCTCCCGCGTCTGGATCGGCCGCCGCGTCGAAGCCGAGTTTCGCGATGAGCACCAGCACGATGAAGGTCGAGAGATGGTGCAGGTGAATGGCCACCGAACAGAGGTTGA
This sequence comes from FCB group bacterium, assembly GCA_034004565.1. GTDB lineage: Bacteria > Hydrogenedentota > Hydrogenedentia > Hydrogenedentales > SLHB01 > JAVEWL01. Next base: position 5,094 of record JAVEWL010000297.1, read on the forward strand.
TGGCGAATATGGCCAGTGCCGCCAGGGCGAAGGCATACTCCGCGCCGTCGCAGGCCCTATGGAGTTTCGCCAGCCGGATGGCTGACAACAGCAGTATGCTTACGCCCAATGCGCAGCCCGGAATGCCGAGGCCCAGCAGCCATTCCAGGTAAGCGTTGTGCGTATCCACCGCCGGAAAACCGGTCGCATCGGTAATGGCCGTGATATGGTCCGGCGCCCAGAAGCTATCGTAGCCGTAGCCGAGCCAGGGTTTCGCCGCGAAGTATTTCAGGCATTCCGACCAAAGCGGTGTGCGCCCGGTTAAGGTCTGTACGCTGGTCGTTTCCCGGCCCAGCAGCGCCGCCCGTGCCAGCCACTCCATCAGCGCGTCGCCGAAGATCACCAGCGCGAGACTTCCCGCCACCACGGCCGACGCGATCCAGAATCCGCGCCGGCGCGCATCCGCCGTGAGCAGGCCGAACAGCAGCACCGCGACAACGCCGCTTGCCGCGGGCACGCGCGAGCGCGTCATCAGCAGGAACGGAATCGCGATCGCCGCTACGATGAGAAAGACGCGCCGTTCCGTCGCGTGGCGCAACGCCAGCGAGGACACCAGGAGAAGACTGAGGTTGATGCCCGTGTAGACGGGATTGACGAGGCCGCCGAAACGATGCGAGGGATCCCAGGGTTTGAATGTGCCCTGCGCCACCTCGGCGAGAAATCCGGCCACCAGGAGAAACAACGTCGCGGAGAACGTGAATACCAGTACCTCCCGCAGGCTGAAGCGGCGCGCAACGCCGATTGCGCCCAACGAAAGCGTGCCAAGGATGACCAGGCGGCGCAGGGTCAGGGCCGGCGCCTGCGACCAGACCAGGCTCACCCCCGCCCACGCGAGAAAGAGGATGATGAGGGTGCCCAGGGCGCCGTTGCGCCGCAGGGGCCGGGTTCCCTTCGCCAACCACACGACAGCCGCGCAGGCCAGGGCCATCAGGCCGACGCGCCGGCCCAGGCTGCCCTGCTCGATGCTCTCGATACTCGTCGAGACATCCGTGAAGGCTTCCTGGTCGAGGTAGCGGGTCGAGTGAAACACATCAAAAGGCATCACGAGGTAGAACACGGCGAGCAGAAAGGCATAGGCGGTCCAGGGATGTGATGGAGTCCGCTCCTCGATTTCGTAGCCTTCCCATGCGCGGTCCATGCTCATGCCCTCGCCACGGCCACGACCGCTTCGCCCAGCCCGGACACGAACGCCCGCGCGGCGAAGTCCACCCCTGCCCAGAAGCGCGCCGCACGTGCGCCCTCTTCGGCCGGCCGGCCGTGCCGCAACGCCCAGCTTTCCTGGAACGTGTAACGGCTGGTGGTCACGGCCTTGAGGGTTTCCACGCGCAAGCCGGCGTCGCCGATTGCGCGGCGCAGGGTGGGGATATTGAACAGGTGCAGGTGCCGGGGCGGTTCGAGGCCGCGCCAGTCCGCGCCAAACACGCGGATGCCCAGTCCCTCGCTGTTCGGGGTGACCATCACGAGCCGTCCGCCCGGCCGGAGAATGCGCTTGCACTCGCGAAGCAGGTCCACGGGATTGGGTACGTGCTCGAGCACGTGGCAGAGCGAAACGGCGTCGAAAGAATTATCCTGAAACTGTTGCTCATCGAGGGTGCCCGTATGCACGCGCACCCCTTGGCGTGAGGCGGCTTCCGCGGCGGCCGGGTCGGGTTCCACGCCTTCGCACCACCAGCCGCGCTCGGACATGAACGCCAGCCAATCCCCGCGTCCGCAGCCGACATCGAGCAGATTGCCGCCGGGGCGCGCGGGAAGGAATCGCACGGCCATGTCGGCCT
>JAVEWL010000298.1:0-6906 GCA_034004565.1 FCB group bacterium
CTCGACGTTGTCGGCGACGCGTTCGAGGAAGCGGTCGACCTGCTTGCGGTCGTAGCCGCCTGTGAGGACGCGCCGGAACTTCTTCTCACACAGGTCGCTGGGCGATATGGCGAAGTCCTCGCCGAGCATCTCGGTTACCACTTTGTCTTTTCGCACGGTACGCAGCTCCACACCCGGCGCGTTTTCCTCGAACGTATTCAACGGCCGAGTTCCTTTGAGCGAGTGGCCGCCGCGGCGACGCCGGCCTGCACGATTTCAGCAAAGCCGAGGGCCGCGAGCGTTTTGAGGGCCGCCTCGGTTGTTCCGCCTTTGGACGTGACCCGCTCGCGCAAGGTTGCGGCGGACTCGCCGGATTCGGCGAGGAGCCGGCCCGCGCCGAAGAGGGTCTGTACGGCCAGGCGGCGCGCCTGATCGGGCGAGAGGCCGGCGTGGACGGCGGCTTCGGTCATGCATTCGACGAGGTAGAAGAAATAGGCCGGGCCGCTGCCGCTGAGGGCGGTGACGATGTCCATGGCCTGCTCGGTGACCTGTTCGACGATGCCGACAGACTCGAAGATGGCGCGGACGCGTTCGATGTCCTCGTCGGTGCAGTTGGGGCTTGGGGCGATGCCCGCGGCGCCGGCGCGGACGAGGGCGGGCGTGTTGGGCATGACGCGCACGACGCGGGTCTTGTCGCCGAGGAGCGACTGGAGGTGACCGATGGAGATGCCCGCGGCGATCGAGACGAAGAGGGTTTTCGCGGGGTCAATTGGGCCGAGGGCCTGGACGGCCTGGTCCATCATCTGGGGCTTGACGGCGAGGATGAGGACGTCGCAGTCGCGGCCGAGTTGCGCGGGGGAATCGACGCAGGCGACGCCGAGGGCGGAGACTTCCTCGCGCCGGGCTTGATCCGGATCGAATACGCGAGCCTGTTCCGGCTTCATGGTGGCCGTGTCGATGAGGCCGCGCAAGATGGCGCTGCCCATGTTCCCGCATCCCAACATGCCAAGCGTGCCGTTCAACTGATGATCCTCCCGAGGCTGACTGACAAATATCCTGGAACCTATGGTGTTCCTTTGAAGCACCCCCAAACAAGTTTGGAGGTGGCATGTACATTGTGAGTCTTACATTGCTTCCAGGTTGCAGACCATGGCGATTTCGTCGCATTTGGGGTAGAGGCGACAGCGCAGGCAATCGCGGTAGACTTTGTGGGGCAAGACTTCCTTTTCGACGCGGTAGAAGCCGTGGCGTTCGAAGAAACTGCACGCGCGGGTCAGGGCGTATATGCGGGGCAGCTCCATGGACCGGGCCTCTTCGATGCAGGCCGTAAGGAGCTTTTCGCCCACCTGACGGCCGCGCAGTTCGGGGCGCACGACGAGCGAGCGAACCTCGGCCAGGTTGGGGAGGTCGACGTGGAGGGCGCAACAGCCACCCACGCCGTTCTCGTCGACGTAGACCGTGAAGTCGCGGATGTTTTCGTAGAGCTCGACGAGCGAGCGCGGTAACAGGTTGCCACGGGGCACCTCGCCATCAATCATTTCCTTGATGGCCAGCACCTCGGTTACCCGGGGTTTCCGTACCGTATAAACCTCTGCTACGCTTGCCATTAGTCTTTGTTGAAGATCCTTCGGGAGACGACCCGTTACCCGCCCAAATTCACAGCGTCGCCGATAGAAGCGAATGGACGTAGTTTAACATATTCTGGCGGGGAATACGATCTGGGTTCTCGCGAGTCTTCCGGACACGGCGTTGCACTGCGGGGGCGTTCCCGCTAGGATGTGAATCAACTAAAACGGAACGGGTGGTGGTATGGCCTTGACGAAATGTCCGAAGTGTGGTCACAGCAATCCGGCCTCGGAAAGCGCGTGCGGGCGGTGCCGGACGGCCCTGCCTCGTGTGCAGATCCAGGACGATGCGGCGGCGCAGGGCGACGTGACGTTTCGGCGGGGGCAGATCATTGCGAACCGGTACACGGTGATTGACCTCATCGGGCGCGGGGGGATGGGCTGCATCTACCGCGTGCACGACAATACGCTCGATGAAGAAGTGGCGCTGAAGACCCTACTGCCGCAATTCGTGCGGGACAAGCTGGTCGTGGACCGGTTCTACAACGAGGCGCGGATTGCGCGTCAGCTCAGCCATACCGGGATAGTACGGGTGCACGACATCGGGTTTGCGGGGAACGTGCTGTACATCTCGATGGAGTACCTGCGGGGGCGTTCGCTGCGCGGTCTGATGGACGCGTTGCCGACGGGGCAGCGGTTGCCGATTCGCACGACGCTCAAGATTATCGACGAGCTTTGCGAGTCCTTGGAGTATGCGCACCATTTCACGGTGCACCGCGACATCAAGCCCGAAAACGTGATGATTGCAAACGACGGTTCGGTGAAGTTGATGGACTTCGGCATCTCGAAGCTGATGACGCACAACCAGCTTACGGCGGTGTCGATGGTGATGGGCACGCCGTATTACATGTCTCCGGAGCAACTCAAAGACAGCAGCAGCGTCGACGCGCGCGCGGATATTTACAGCGTGGGGGTGCTGTTGTACGAGATGCTGACGGGGAACCTGCCCACGGGGCTTGTGAAGCCGGCGTCGCAGACCATCAGCGGGGTGCCGGCGACGCTGGATCCGATCGTGGCGCGCTGTGTGGAGCCGGAGCCGAAGGACCGGTTTGCATCCGTACGGGAATTGCGCGAGGCATTGCGGCCGATTCGGCAACTTATCGAGACGGGATCGTCTTCCTCGGCGCCGGTGGTGGTGCGGCAGAAGGGGCCCTCGCCGGTGTTGCCGGTGCTGGGGCTGGTGCTGGCGGTGGCTATCCTGGCGGGCGCGGCGTTCGGCGTATGGAGCCTGGAGAACCGCCGTGTCCGGGTGCTGGCGGCGGCGCCGCCGGCGGCGCTTGAGAATGGGGCGGCGGCACCCGTGGCGGATGACGATGGAGCAGAGCTTGAGGCTCTTGGCGGGTTCGTTTCAGCCACGGCCGAGAAGGCCGCGGCGGCGGCGGGCAACGACGAAGCGAAGAAGGCCTTGATGCGACTGGCCGCGGGGCTTTGGGCCGAGGTGGAGAGACTTCGGGCAGTCAACGATCCCGAGGCCCTGACGATGGCCTGGGGCGCGGCGCAGTGCTATGCGGGCGTGCTGGGCGCGCCGGAGGGAATGACGTTTATTCCGCCGGGATTGGTTCCGGATCAGCAAGGGGCGGAGTTTTGGGTTGACGGCTTCTTCATGGATCGCACGAAGGTGACGAACGGGCAGTTTGCCGCGTTCTGCGGCGCGAACAATTGGCCGCCGCCGGGGCAGTCGTTGGATGACCTCCTGAGCCGAGCCGACGTGCCGGTTACGTTTGTGTCGTTCTTTGACGCGCAGGCGTATGCGGCGGCGGCCGGGAAGAGTATTCCTACCTACGCGCAATGGGTGCGGGCCACGGTTGATTTGGACGGCGAGTATCCCTGGGGAGACGCCCCGCGGGAAGACGGGGCGAACACGGGGGATGCCGGAGGGGCGGATCCGGTGCCGCCGGGGTCGTTTGAGGCCGATAGGACGGGGTTCGGCTGTGAGGATATGGCCGGGAATATCCGCGAGTGGACGAGTTCACGTCCGGAGGCGGGGGACGTTCTGCCGGGTGACGATGCGAAGGCGCTGTTGAGGGAGAACGTGCTGGTCTGCGGCGGGAGCTATGGTTTCGACGAGGCGGTTCCGTCGGACCGGGCTTTGCCCGAGCCGACGCTGCGTCGGGATTGGTCGCTTGGATTCCGTTGCGCGTGGGCGATCCCACGGTCGCTGGAAGCGTTGCGGGAGCTTTCGGGCGGGTCTTCGTAAGGGCGGTGCGCATTGCCGCGGTTAGGACAGAATTGGAATGGGATCAGGCCGGGTAGCCAATGCGCCGCATGGGAATTGCAGCGTGAAGCTGGCTGATTTAAGTATATGGGACGCATTTGGGGGGTAAATGCGCATGATGCGTGGGACAGACCTGCGGCGATTCTGGAATTGCGCATTTTGCGATAGGGCATAAAACAGGTACAATACAGGAGCGAATGCTGGACGCCGGGCATTGGGTACGGAGCCGGCATTGGCCTGTGTGGCAAAGGGAAGCGGTAACGGTTATCTAGTACCGGGGGCGATGTGCCGATATTTGAAATAGGAGGTTCTCGGCTGCGCGAGAACGCTTGGGCACTCTAATCGTTTGACTCTGGGCGGTGCACGTCCTAGAATCAGCGTGACGGTTGATTCGTTCGCCGTTGTAATTGGCGAGAGAGGTACAACATGAAGCATCTTTCCTGTCCGCATTGCGGCAGCAATCGCATAGGGGCAAATCGGATTCCCAAGGATGTCGTGGTGGTATTGCCGTGTCCGGCGTGCCACGAGTTGGTGGTGATCTTCCGGAACAAGACGGCGGCCGCCAATCGCGAGGTTCTCGAGAACGGCACCAAGGAACAGCGCAAGGCGCACATCGCGGAGATCGTGATGGAGTTCCTGGATTCGCTGGTGTTCCGTTCGTTTCCGATGAACCTGGGCGGGGAGAGCGGCGAGAGCATCGAAGCGAACAAGGATGGGGATTTCCTCGACGATGCGGAATTGGAAGAAGAGGTCGAGTCGATCGCGAAGGGGCTCAGCTCGGAGATTACGCAGCGCGAGATCGACCGGTTCGTGAAGACGGACTTGCAACGCATCGACGATTCGAGCTACTTCCGGAAGTATTTCAGCTAGGTATCGCGATAGATTTTTATGAGCCGGCTTGGGCTTTTGGCCTGAGCCGGTTTTTTGTTTTTGGGAGCGGGGATGGGTCTTATGGGAAGGATGGGAGGGAGCACTAACGACGGTGGCGGGTGGCGGCTACCTGGAAGAGGGCTACGCTGGCGGCGATGGCGGCGTTGAGGCTGTCGATTTCGCGGGCGAGGGGGATGTGGATGAGGTGGTCGCAGGCTTTGGCCACGCCGGGGCGGAGGCCTTCGGATTCGTTGCCGACGACGAGGGCGCAGCGGGCGGGCCATTTGACGTCGAAGATGTTGTCAGGGCCTTTGGCATCGAGGCCGTAGATCCAGAAGTTGGCGTCCTGGAGGGTGCGGAGGGCCTGGGAGAGGTTTCCGCAGGGGACGACGGGGACGTGAAACACGGTGCCGGCGCTGGCGCGCACGACGGATTCGTCGAGGAGGGCGCCGCCGCGCGCGGTGAGGAGGACGCCGGAGGCTCCGGCGGCGGCCGCGGAACGGATGAGCATGCCGAGGTTTTTGGGGTGCTGGACCTGGTCGAGGACGAGCAGGGTGGCTTCGGGCGGACACTGGCTAAGGCAGTCGTTCAGGGTGGTGTATTCGAGGGGGCTGACGGCGGCGGCGATGCCCTGGTGTTCGCGGGTGCCGGTGAGTTCGTTGAGCTTGGCCTGGGGGACGAAGTCGAAGGGGACTTTGCGGGCGCGGGCTTCGTCGAGGAGCGGGTCGATGCCGCGGACGTGGGATTCCTTGGCGATGTAGATGCGGTTGATGCCGCGGCCCGCGCTAAGGGCCTCGGTGACTGCGTTTAATCCGAAGACGATGTCGCCGGCCACTCTGGGAAACTCCTTTCGGATTCTGAATGATGAATGATGAATGAAGACAGATTACTTCCTTACCGAGGCTACTTTCACTACCTTTCCGGTTCGGGCGGATTTGAAGATGGCGGTGGCAATTTCGACGGCGTGGGTGGCATCGTCGATGGTGATGAGCGGGGCGCGATTTTTTCGGATGGCATGGACCATGTCCTCGACGGTCAGGGTGTGGCCGTCGGCGGAGACGGCCATTGGGTCGCTGCTGACGCCCGCGCTGGCGTTGGTGCGTTTGCCGAAGGCGGCCACCATGCGAGTGCGTTCGGCGGGTGTGCCGGCGTCGAAGAATTCGAGCTCGGATGCGTGGCGCGAGAAGCAGCCCTTGGACCCATAGATGAAGATGCGCTGCTCTTTGCCGGGGTTGCAGGCGGTCGTGGTGGTCAGGGTGCCGAGGGCGCCGCTTTGAAAGCGCAGGATGGCGACGGTCTGGTCTTCGGCTTCGATTTTGTGCGCGAAGGCGCAGTGGAAGCCGCAGACACTCTCGACGGGGCCCGCGAGCCATTGGAGCAGGTCGATGGTGTGGACGCCCTGGTTCATGAGGCTGCCGCCGCCGTCGAGGGCCCAGGTGCCTTTCCAGGCGCCGTGCGGGCCTTCGTAGTAGCTTTGTTCGCGCCACCAGGGGAGGATGGCATGGACGCCGATGAGGTTGCCGAGCTTGCCTTTGTCGATGGCTTTCTTGAATTGGGCGTTCAGGGGATCCAGGCGCGACTGGAAGATGCAGCCGGCCTTGATGTTGGCTTTGGCAACGGCGTCGCGCAGGCGCTTGATGGCGGCCGGGGTGATGTCGACGGGTTTCTCGACGATGATGTGCTTGCCGGCCCTGGCGGCCTGGATGCCGAACTCGGCGTGTTTGCCGCTCTCGACGCAGATGTTGATGCAGTCGATGCCGGGGTCGCCGAGGACGTCGGACCAGCGCGTGTAGCCCTTGCATCCGTATTGGGCGATGGCGTCGTTCAGGCGCGCCTGGTCGGTGTCGCAGACGGCCGCGAGGGTGGCGCCTTTGGCATCGGCAATTGCTTTGCAGTGGTGCATACCCATTCCCAGACCTACGACTGCGAAGCGAACATCCTTTGGCATGGTCTTTTGACTCCTCTACGCGCCCACGTATGCAATACAAAGCCGCAGTACGTTAGGACAACGCCCGGGTGAGATCAAGTGTTGAAAAGCATAAGAGTATTGGCCGCGAAAGAACGCACAGATCACAAAGACCTCAGATGAACTGGAAGGCGTAGAGGCTGGCATTGATCAATTCCACGCGCATGCGGATGGGCTTGCCTGCAAGCGCGGATAGATCGACACCGGCTTTCCACAAGGCCTGCGCGCCGGTATGATCTTCCGTAAGCGGG
>JAVEWL010000299.1:0-6884 GCA_034004565.1 FCB group bacterium
TTGGGCCTCGATGCAATGACGGCCCATTGGGAATTTGCTTATGGTCCCGAGGCCTTCAAGGAGCGCGCAGCGGAACTCAGCTATCCGATGCTTGCAATCAATGTTTTTTATCGAGCAACCAAAGAGCGGCTCTTTCCACCGTACCAGGTCAAGGAGATCGGCGGGCTACGAATTGGTCTCGTGGGCATTGCCTCCAATATTGTGGGCAAGACCATGCCGCCTTCTTTCAGCGAAGGATTGGAATTCACCCTTGGGCGAGAAGAGCTCCCGCCGATCGTCGACGTTTTGCGCACCCAGGAGAAGGTGGACCTGATCGTTCTCGTCTCCCATCTTGGGTTTTCTCAGGACATGAAGCTGCTATCAGAGGTGGAGGGAATCGATGTCTGCCTGAGCGGCCACACGCACAATCGCCTTTATAAACCGGCACTCCAGGGGAAAACGCTGATCATACAGTCAGGCTGCCACGGTTCTTTCCTGGGCCGCCTGGATCTGGAGATGGATGGAGGGCGCGTCGTTGACTACCGGCACCAACTCATTGAGGTCGAAGCCAAGATAAACCCCGATCCCGAAGTTGAGGACCTCGTGCGCCAAGCGATCGCGCCGTATCAAGAGGAATTGTCGACAGTGGTGGGTGAAACGGCGACCGCCCTCAACCGAGGCACCACGCTGGAATCGACGATGGACAATTTCCTGTTGCAGGCGTTGCTCGAAAGCACCGGCGCGCAGTTGGCATTCTCGAATGGATGGCGTTATGGCGCCCCGATCTCTCCGGGGCAGGTCACGCTGAATGACCTTTACAATATCATTCCGATGAACCCGCCGATATCAACGGTCGAGCTGACCGGTGAGGAAATTATCGCAATGCTGGAGGAGAATCTGGAACGGACGTTTGCGCGCGATCCGTACGGCCAGATGGGTGGCTACGTCAAACGCGGTCTTGGTTTCAACGTCTACCTTAAGATCGAGAATCCTCCCGGACAGCGGGTCCAGCAGGTGTTCGTAGGTGAGGAACCGCTGCAACCGGGGCTCTATTACCCGACGGCTTTTGTCACGGAACAAGGCGTCGCGCGGAAGTACGGTCGCAATCGCCAAGACCACACTGAGCGAAGCATAGAGGCATTGGAAGCCTATCTGTCCAAAAACCGCCCGCTGCGCGCGGAACTTCGGGGCACGTTTGTCGCGGTATAGGGTACTCGCGTGATTCGTGGGTGGAAGGAATATTGCACAGAAGGTGACTTGAAGAGAAAGGAGATTACAGTGGCGATGTTCATGGAAACGCTATACACGCCCGGAGTGGCGCATTTGTCGTACATCCTTGGAGACGGCGGCCAGGCATCGGTCATCGATCCCCGCCGTGATGTCAACGCGTATCTGGAAATCGCCCATAGCCGGGGGGCGAAGATCACCCACATTTTCGAGACGCATCGCAACGAGGACTACGTCATCGGCTCGCTCGAGTTGGCCCGGCGCACCGGAGCGGAAATCCACCATGGCAGTCAGCTTGACTTCCAATACGGCAACCCGGTGAACGAGGGTGATGAGTTCCAACTGGGCAACGTCAAGCTCTCGATCCTCCACACGCCCGGCCATACGATGGAGAGCATCTCGATCGTCTATCGTGACTTGGCGTTCGGCGATGATCCGCTGGGTGTATTCACCGGCGATGCCCTGTTCGTCGGCGATGTGGGCCGGACCGACTTCTACCCCGATCGTGCCGAAGAGGTCTCGGGCATGCTCTACGACAGCATTTTTCAGAAGCTCCTGCCGTTGGGCGAACATGTGCTCCTGTGGCCTGCTCACGGGGCGGGCTCGGTGTGCGGTTCCGGCATCGCGGATCGCAACTTTTCGACACTGGGCTACGAGCGAAAGCACAACCCCGTGTTGCAGAAGACGGATCGTAAAGAGTTCATCCGCTTCAAGGTCCATGAAGAGCACTTCCAGCCTCCTTACTTCCGGCGGATGGAAAAATACAACCTGGAGGGCGCGCCGCCGTTGGACCAATTGCCGATTCCACAACCGCTATCTTCGGACGAATTCGCCCGGGCCGCGGAGGGCGGGATGCTCGTGGTCGATATCCGCAGTCCCGAGGCCTATGCGGGCGCTCACGTGCCGAAGAGCTTGTCCCTTCCACTACACATGCTGCCCGCCTTTGCCGGAATGTTTCTCGCGTACGACCGGCCGCTCGGCTTGATTGTCGAAGACTATAGCCAGATCGATGAAGCGGTGCGCGGCTTGACCAGGATTGGCTTCGACCAAGTCGAGGGCTTCCTGGCGGGAGGGCTGCACGCCTGGGAGACGGGCGGACGGGGCTACGACAGGATCGAGGCCATTCACGTTACGGAGTTGGAGCGGCGGCTCGACGCCGGCGATGGCTTCACGCTGCTGGATGTGCGCAGCAAGGAGGAATTCGAGGCCGGCCATCTTCGCACGGCGGTTCATGTCTACGTGGGCGATTTGCCCTCGAAGCTCGAACAGATCCCGAGACGCCGGCCCATCACCACGTTTTGCAAGAGCGGCCAGCGGGCCACGATCGCGGCGGCGTTCCTAAAACGCCAGGGCATGGAACACGTCGAGGTTTGCCTCGGATCAATGTCGGCGTGCTCCCACGTGGAGTGTCAGGTGATTAGTGGGGACTGACGTGACGTGTTAACTGAACCATGAAGGAGTTGAAGAGTGTCAAGACGTAACATGCTTCAGACGGCCGGACTGATCGTCGCGACGCCGATGCTCGCCTTCGCCCAAACCGAGGCCGTTAACCCGGGTGCGACGGGCCCTGCCTGGTCGCCGTACCTGGTGGGGGCGCTGATCGGCGTGCTCAGCATGTTCACCTTTTACTTCAGTGACAAGGCGCTCGGCGCTTCAACCGCCTTTGCCAGCGTTGCCGGACTGATCGGCCGCCTGATCGCCCCGCGGCATACCGATTCCCTGCACTACTACGCAGACAAGAAAGCTTCGAAGATCGACTGGCAAGTGGCGTTGGTGATTGGTGTGATTATTGGTGCATTCCTGGCGGCATGGAGCGGTGGCGAAATCACCGGCCGATGGCTGCCGCCGATGTGGACGGAGCGGTTCGGCGAAAGTGTCTGGTTGAGGTTGGCGGTTGCCTTTCTCGGCGGTGGCCTGATGGCCTTTGGCGCGCGGATGGCAGGCGGTTGCACCAGCGGACACGGGATCAGCGGCGCGATGCAACTCTCCGTCGGCTCGTGGATAGCCCTGCTGGGCTTCTTCGCCGGCGGAACTGCGACCGCGATGCTTCTGTTCTACGCCTGAAAAAGGATGGTGAAATCATGGCACAGGATGAAACCCGGAAGCCGTCCAGGAACGAAGACCGCCATCCGGACGGTTTGCCGGAAAAACGGATGTCCGAGCTTGGACTTGGGCTCCTTTTCGGCGTGATATTCGGCTTTTTGCTGCAAAAAGGCGGCGTCGCGAAGTACGAGGTCCTGATCGGCATGCTCTTGCTTGAGGATTTCACGGTCATGAAGGTGATGCTGCCGGCCGTAGTTGTGGGCATGGTCGGTATCTACGCGCTGCACTCTGCCGGGCTGGTCAAACTCCACATCAAGCCCACCCGCTACGGGGCCAATACGCTGGGCGGGATTCTCTTCGGCATCGGCTTTGGCCTGGCGGCCTACTGTCCGGGAACCGGCGCTGCAGCCTTGGGACAAGGCAACTTCGATGCCATCGCCGTCCTTCTCGGCCTGATGGCCGGGTCCTACGTTTTCGCCGAGGCGTCGGGCTGGCTTGCTCGTACGGTGAATCCCTGGGGCGATCGCGGCGTGTTGACCCTTGACCGCGTGTTGCATCTGAAACCGCGAGTGTTGGTTCCCGTCATGGCGACGGTGTTGGTTCTTGTACTGGTGGCCATTCACGTTTTCGTGGATCCGAGGCCCTGAGAAGCGATGGTAACGAGCAAGCCAGGCCAGAAGTCCGAACGGTCCTCTGCCGCGAGGACAGACCCCTCGGAACTCGCGAACGGATGGCGCATTGTGCGTTTCCTGCCAATCTTCGAATGGTTGCCTCGGTACGGACGCGACGCCATCGCGGGCGACCTTATGGCCGGAGTGGTTGTGGCGATCATGCTCGTGCCGCAGAGCATGGCGTACGCCATGCTCGCCGGATTGCCGCTCCAGGTTGGTCTCTACGCCAGCATCCTGCCGCTCCTGCTTTACGCACTGCTGGGGAGTAGCCGGTTTCTGGCGGTCGGGCCGGTGGCCATGGTTTCTTTGATCACAGCCAGCGTATTGGCGCCGCTGGCCACCGCGGGCGCGGCAGACTACGTGAACCTCGCTCTGTTTTTGGCCCTGCTCGCCGGCCTTTTGCAGGTGGTGATGGGGATTGCCCGTCTGGGATTTCTCGTTAACTTTCTCAGCCACCCGGTTATATCTGGATTTACCAGCGCCGCGGCGTTGGTGATTGGCTTCGGCCAGGCAAAGCACCTCCTGGGCATTACTCTCGACCGGCACGAACGTCCGTATCAAGTGTTCATGGAACTCGCCGGCGGACTGTTAGCGACGAATGTCGTCACCCTCGGGCTGGGCGCTGGAAGTATCGGCATTCTCCTGTTCTTTCAATTCGGCCTCAAAGATTTGCTGCAACGAGCCGGAGTCGCAAAGCCGCTGGCGATCGCCGTGGCCAAGAGCGGTCCCTTGGTCGCCGTGCTCGTCGCAACGCTTCTGGTCGGCATCATGAAGCTAAACACGGAGGCCAATGTGAAGGTCGTCGGCGAAGTTCCCGCCGGACTGCCACCGCTGTCCTGGCCCACCGTTCCATGGGATCAACTCGGCACGCTTTTCGAAGCGGCTTTGGTGGTCGTTTTCGTCGGCTATATGGAAAGCATCGCCATCGCCAAGTCTCTGGCCAGCCGCCGCCGCCAGAAGGTCGACGCCAACCAGGAACTGATCGCGCTGGGCTTCGCCAACGTCGGGGCCTCATTCACCGGCGGCTATCCGGTCGCCGGCGGCTTCAGCCGCTCGGTCGTCAACTTCGAAGCCGGCGCCAAGACGCCCTTGGCCTCGGTCGGCACGGCCACGCTGGTCGCCTTGACCGTGGCGTTCTTGACGCCGATGTTCTACTACATCCCGCACGCCGTGCTCGCCGCGGTCATTGTTGTCGCTGTGGCATCGCTAGTCGACTGGCGAATGCCTTTCCGCCTGTGGCGTTCCAACAAGCCCGATGCGTTCGCACTGGTCGTTACCTTTGTCGCCGTATTTGCGCTGGGAATCGAGATCGGCGTTCTGGCCGGCATGGGCACGTCACTGGGACTGTTTCTCTGGCGCACCAGCCGGCCTCACATCGCCGTCGTTGGCCGGGTGGGCACCAGCGAAACCTTCCGTAACGTGCAACGGCATGAAGTGACGACCCATCCCGCGGTGCTTGCGATTCGTATCGATGAAAGCCTCTATTTCGCAAACACCAAGTACCTGGAAGACGCGCTGTTGGACGAGGTCGCTGAGCATCGCGCAGTCGAGCATCTCCTGCTGGTCGGCAGCGGTATCAACTACATCGACGCCAGCGCGGTGGAGACGCTTCGTGAACTCATCGAGCGACTACACGACGCCGGCGTTGCGTTTCATCTGGCGGACGTAAAAGGACCGGTATTGGAGCAGCTTTACCAAGCCGGCCTAATCGGCGAGTTAGGTGAGGATCACGTCTTTATGAGCACGCACGAGGCGATGGCCGCTTTGACCGATAAACCGCCGACCTGAACCAAGTGAATGTAAGAAGCCTGCTGGGGATGCGTCGTGTTCGCCTCTGTGTCAAGATGATTGAGACAGCCTCCTTGTCGGAATCAGTGTAGTGGGCGAGGAGACGAAGATGAACGATGGCACAATGACGAATGGGACGCTACCCATGAGGACGCTACCCATATTGTGGTTTACATGAATGCTTATCGATAAGAATAGAAAGTATAACGGGCAACGTGCATCGTTGGAAAGTATGGGTAGCGTCCCCCTATTCCGCACTCCCTATTCTCGCACTACGATTACGCGCTCGAAGTCCATTTCAAGTAGGGCGTGTCCAATAATCTGGCGAGAATAAGTCCCTGCCATCGGGGGAGAGGGTTGAGGTGAGGGGTCATTTGTTCTTCGTGTCCTTGCAGACCTATGCCTACCCACACCCCCAAGTCATGAAGCCGACTTGGGGGTGCCACAGGAGAGTCTTTTTCGCTTGTCGGGATTGCGCTGTCGACGTGAGCGGCTTCGCGCGATGACTGGGTGGGGGTGGAAAATGGGGTGGGTTGAGGGGGAGAATGCTGGTCGAGTGAATGAATAGATGTGAACGAGAATTTACCGGAAAGGTTTTGGGATGACGTATTCGGATGAGCGGCAGGACCGTAAGTTGTTGAGGGAGATTGCGCGGCGGGCGATGGTGGAGCGTGGGCTTGAACCGGACTTTTCGGCGGGGGCCTTGGCGCAGGTGGAGGGGATTGCGGGGCCGGCGCGGCGTGATGGGGGACGGGTTCGGGATTTGAGGGAGCGGTTGTGGTGCTCGATTGATAACGATGATTCGCGGGATCTGGACCAGCTTACGGCGGCGGAGGCGTTGCCGGGCGGGTCGGTGAAGGTGCTGGTGGCGATTGCGGATGTGGACGCGCTGGTGGGGCTGGGGTCGGCCGTCGATGAGCATGCGCGGCAGAATACGACGTCGGTCTACACGGTTGCGGAGACGTTTCCGATGCTGCCGGAGCGGCTTTCCACGGATCTGACGTCGTTGAATGATGGGGAGGACCGGCTGGCGGTGGTGGTGGAGATGACCATCGGCGAAGACGGGGTGCTGGTGGGTTCGGAAGTGTATGAGGCGCTCGTACACAACCATGCGAAGCTGACGTATCACGGGGTGGGGGCGTGGCTGGAGGGGAACGGTCCGGTGACGGAGAAGAT
>JAVEWL010000300.1:0-6846 GCA_034004565.1 FCB group bacterium
TGCTCCAATTTGTAATTGGTTGTTACGAAAACCGCTCGTGCAGGGTTGTGGGGGATAAACAAGAAAAAAATTCGATTACGAGTACGATTACGAGAACGAGTACGAATAAGACCGATTACGAGCACGATTACGAGCACGAGCACGAAAAGGACGGACCATCCCGGAAATACCGGATGAACCAACGAGTTTGGGGGTGGCATGTCCAAGACAGGAATCAGGAGTGGTGGTACAGGTCAGGTGACTCCGCCGGCGGGGTTGCGTTCGGTTTTGTTGAGGATGCCTCCGCGCTTCTGGTTGAGGTTGATGCCCTGGAGCATCATGTTGAGCTCTTCGGAATTGTCGGAGATGCTCATGGCGACGTCGAGGGTGATGAGCTTTGCCTTGACGAGGCTGTATAGGCTGTCGTTGAAGGTTTGCATGCCTTCTTCGCGGCCCTGCTGGATGGCGAGCTCGATCTGGATGCTGCGGTTTTCCTTGATGAGTTTTCGGACTGCGGGCGTGACGAAGGCGAGTTCGCAGCAGGGCACGCGGCCTACGCCGTCGGCGCGGGGCAGAAGCCGCTGGCAGAGAATGGCCTTCACGTTGAGCGAAAGCTGTGAGCGGATCTGGTCGTGCTGGTTCGGGGGGAACAGGTCGACGATGCGGTCGATGGTCTGCATGACGTTGCTGGTGTGGAGCGTGCTGAAGACGAGGTGGCCGGTTTCGGCGGCGCTGATGGCGGCCTGGAAGGTTTCGAGGTCGCGCATTTCGCCCACGAGAATCACGTCGGGGTCCTGGCGCATGGCCGATTTGAGGGCGGACGAGAAGTTCATGGTGTCGATGCTGATCTCGCGCTGGTTGACCACGGCCATCTTGTCCTGGTGCAGGTATTCGATGGGGTCTTCGATGGTGACGATGTGGCAGCGGCGGGAACTGTTGATGCTGTCGATGATGGTGGCGAGGGTGGTGGATTTGCCGCTGCCGGTGGTGCCGGTGATAAGAATAAGGCCACGGGACATGTCGGCGAATCGCTCGACGCCCATGGGCAGGTGGAGTTGTTCGTAATTCAGGATTTTGGTCTTGATGCGGCGCATGACCACGGATACGGCGCCGCGCTGGCGAAAGGCGTTGACGCGGAACCGTCCGATGCCCTTCTGAGTGTAGGCGAGGTCGACTTCGCCGCGTTTCTTGAACCGGGCCTGCTGCGATCCGCCCAGCATGATGCCGATGACGCTCTCGATATCTTCCGTGCTGAGGGGCGGCCCCTCTTGCGGCATGAGCTCGCCGTCCACGCGGTAGTAGACGGGGGAGCCCGACTTCATGTGTATATCGGAGGCGTCCTTCTGGACGGACCGGTATAGTATTTTGTTAAACTCGGACTCCCTCATTCCTTCTTTCTTCTTTTCCGCATGAAGGCCGGAATCCCCAGATCCTCTTCGGCGTCGGCCTCGACCACGGCGGGTTCGGGCTCTTCTTCAATGGGCGTCAATTCTTCACTGGTCCAGAGGTACTCCGCCGGCGTCTGCGCGACCGGCTCCTCGAGGGGATCCGGCATCGGCGGAGGCGTGATTTCAGTCTGGGCTATCGCGGTGAACTTGTCAAATTCCGAATCCATGGCGGAGCGGATATCGGCGGCCGTCCTGGTGCTGGGGAAGCCCGCGGCGATAACGGTGATTTGCAGTTCGGGCCGTTCCTCTTCGTCGACCACGGCGCCGAAGATGATGTTGGCGCCGGGGTGGGCCGCCTGCTGGATGGTGGATACGGCCTGCTGGACTTCGCGCATGCCGATGTCGCAGCCGCCTTTGATGTTGACGATGACGCCGGTGGCGCCGTCGATGTTGGACTGTTCGAGGAGCGGGCAGACGATGGCTTCCTTGGCGGCGCGGACGGCGCGGTCGTCGCCCTCGGCAATGCCGATGCCCATAAGCGCGCGGCCGCGGGACTTCATGATGGTGCGCACGTCGGCGAAGTCGAGGTTGATGAGACCGGGTACGGTGATGAGCTCGGAGATGGCGCGCACGCCGTTGTGCAGGACTTCGTCGGCCTGGCGAAAGGCGTTCATGAAGGAGATGTTGTTCTGGCAGAGCTCGGCGACGCGGTCGTTCGGGACGACGATGAGGGTGTCGACGTGGTCCTCGAGCCTGGCGAGGCCGTTCATGGCGTTTTCCATGCGCTCGTTGCCTTCGAAGGAGAACGGCAGGGTGACGATGGCGACGGTCAATGCGCCCTGGCCGCGGGCAATCTCGGCGACGATGGGGGCCGCGCCGGTGCCGGTGCCGCCGCCGAGTCCGGCGGTGACGAAGACCATGTCGGCGCCCTGGAGCAGGTCGGCGATGCGTTCGCGGTCTTCGACGGCGGCGTTTTCGCCGATTTCGGGCTGCGCGCCGGAGCCGAGGCCGCCGGTGATCCCGCGTCCGATCTGGAGGCGAATGCCCGCCGGCGAGCGCTTCAGGACTTGGGCATCGGTGTTGATGGCGATGAAGTCCACGTCCTTGAGGCCCGATTCGATCATGCGGGTCACGGCGTTGCCGCCACCGCCGCCGATGCCGCACACCTTGATGATGGCATGTTGATCGAACGAGGTGAATTCGTCTGACATACCGATGGTCATGTTACGTTCTCCTTGCTTGGTCCGCCGGCCGGGCCCGGGATCCGCTATCCCGCGCCCCTGGTACTGCCCCACCCGTGTCGCTCTAACTGTATTTTATGAATTCCAATGCCCCTTGCGCCCCCTCACCCCGTCCCTCTCCCCCGATGGGGGAGAGGGGGAAAGCCTGGCGCAATCGCGGGGGTTGTCCCCCTCTCCCCCATCGGGGGAGAGGGACGGGGTGAGGGGGCACGTTTGCCCGCCCCACTATCCTATTCAACTTACTTGCAGACGAGGTCCTCGGCGAAGCGGAGGTCCAGGTACTGCGTGCAATCGAGCTTGCCGCCTTTGGCGGCCCACAAGACGTCCAGGCGTTTGGCCTGCATTTCGTAGTTGCCGCGGCCCCAGTTGAGCTTGTAGGGGGCATCGTCGAAGAACAACTGAATGTCGTTTTCGGCGGTCGCCGCGATCTCGGAAAGGTGCAGGGCCTGGGCGGCCTGGGTCTTGTTGAAGGCGGCCCATACGGCCAGTGCTTCTGGATACGAGGGGAAGGTAAGGGTCTGCCCCGGCACGACCTCGTTCAGATCCGGCGGACCGGTGATGAGCGGTCCGGGGTGATCGCCGTCGATGGCGAGTTGTTGCAGGATGCGTCCTTCGGTGTCGACGGCATAGAAGCGGTTGCGCACCAGGAGCGTCGCCACGGCAACGCGCTCCGTGATCTTTATGACGACGGTGTCCGGAAACACGCAGGTCACCGTGCAGTCGCGGACGTAGGGAATGTCCTCGACGCGCTTGCGAACGTCGGCCGCGCGCAGGAAGATGAGGTTATCCTCCTGGGTGATGCCGCAGGCGTCGCGAACGGTCGCTTCGTCCAGGACGGACATCCCCTCGACTCGGATGGTTTTCACGTGGAAATGGTCCGACTTGGAGGCGAAACTGACGATGCCGTAGCCCAGCCCGCAGAGGAAGCCGACGAACAAGACGGCCTTCAGGGTCCAACCCAGAACGCGGCCCGTGAAGGCCACCAATCGGCGGAAGGCCGATTGTTTTCTGGCTTTTCGCCTGAGTGTCATCGGGCGCGAAGCTCCTGCAGCAACGGGGCGGCCACACGGTTGATGGTGCCGGCGCCGAGCACGAGCACGACGTCGCCGGGTTCGAGATCGGGCGCGAGATACGCGGAGACGGCGTTCATGTCGCTGACGAGTTCCACCGTGCCGCCGCCCAATGCGCGGGCGGCGTCGACGATGAGGCCGGAATCGACGCCGGGCATGGGCTCCTCGCGCGAGGGATAGATATCGGTCACGATTGCGCGGTCGACGGTGCTGAGGACGCGCGCGAAATCGTTGTAGAAGAACTTCGTCCGGCTGTACAAATGCGGCTGAAACACGCAGACGATGCGCTTGGGTTCGATCCAGCGGATCGCTTCGATGGTAGTTTGAATTTCGGTCGGGTGGTGCGCGTAGTCTTCGACCACCACGATGCCGTTGTGCTCGCCGCAGACCTGGAGGCGGCGTTGCACGCCGTCGTGCAGCATAAGCCCGTCGGCGATGTCGCGGAACCGCAGACCGAGGCAGAGGCCGACGGTGCAGGCGGCGAGGGCGTTTCGGACGTTGTGGGAGCCGATGCCGTTGATGCGCAGCGTGCCGAGCCGGCCGGTGACCTTGAGGCGGTCGTCGTGGCTGTGTACGTCGACCTGGGTGCACATGCGGGAGAGCTGGGCTCCCCTCGAGCCCGGTGCGCAGGCCACGAGCGCTACGTTCGATCCTTGGAGCGACGCGCCTTCTTCGAGGCCGTAGGTGAGGCAGACGCTCTGGATGTCCTTGACGATCGAGCGCGCGCCGGGGTCGTCCCAGCACACGATGGAATAGCCGTAGAAGGGCACCATGTTGCAGAATTCGACGAAGGCTCGCTTGATGTTGTCGAGCGTGCCGTAGTATTCGAGGTGCTCGGCGTCGATGTTGGTGACCACGCCGATCGTGGGACGGAGCCGCAGGAACGAGCCGTCGTGCTCGTCGGTCTCGACGACGATGTAGTCGCCGGTGCCCCAGCGGGCGTTGGTGCCGCTGCGGCTGAGGATTCCGCCCACGATGCTGGTGGCGCCGATGTTGGCGCGTTCGAGAATGGCGCTGATCATCGAGGTCGTGGTGGTCTTGCCGTGGGTCCCCCCCACTCCGACCGCGTTGGGTTTCAGGCGCATAAGGTCGGCCAGAAGCTGGCTGCGGTGGAGGATGGGCGTGCCGCGACGGCGCGCGGCGACGAGTTCGACATTGTCTTCCTGGACGGCTGCGGATACGACGAGGACGCCGGCGTCGCCGATGTTGGCGCTGTCGTGGCCCTCGAAAAAGCGGAGGCCGTAGTCCTCGAGACGGGACGTGATATCGGACGCGTGGAGGTCCGAACCGGAGACTTCGTAGCCCAGGTTAAGGAGAATTTCGGCGAGTCCGCTCATGCCGATGCCGCCGACGCCTACGAAGTGTATTTTGCGCTTGATCCCGTCCACGAGGCTCCTCCTGCCCAATATATTGTGGTTGCTTGAGTATACCAAAGGAGCCGCGCAAGCGAAAGGGCCTGTAAGTGGTTGTTAAAACGTCATTTCCGCAGATTTAGCCCCTATACAGCCGAGTTGCCAAGCGGTTCGGCTGCAATATATTGTATGAGAGGGACGCGTAAACCCTATTTGCGGGGCGTCGGGAGCGGGGTAATGGTGATGAGGAGAAGTCAATGCTGAGGCGATTCCTGGAGGCGTTTAACCGCCGTGAAACGTCCGATGATGCCGTGAACCCTGACCGGGTGCACATTGCCACGTGCGTGTTGCTGCTGGAGGTGGCGTATGCGGACGAGGATTTCACGGAGGAGGAGCGCACGCGGATCCTGGATGTGCTGAAGCGCCGCTTTTCGCATTCCGAAGAACAGGCGCACGAGTTGATTGAAACGGCGGATGAGCTTCGGCGCGACAGCCACGACATGTGGCGCTTCACGAATCAGCTTAACCAGAACTGTTCGCCCGCGGAGAAGCGCGAGATCATTCGTGAGGTGTGGCGCGTGGTGTATGCGGACGGCGATCTGGACAGCCACGAGGATCATCTTATTCACCGGATGGGGACGTTGATGAACCTGACGCACCGGCAGTTGATCGCGGAGAAATTGGCGGTGCTGGAAGAGCATCAAGCGAACGGCTGAGTTCCGACCTGCGGATTTCCCTTCCCCGCCAATCGGCCGGCACGAGACTTGTGTCCGCCTGCCGCCTTGCCTCATGATGGAGCATGGAGCGCGACAGGGGAGATAAACATGATGATGCACTATGTTGCGTGGGGCATGGCGTTAGTGGCTGCTGTTACGGTTGCCCTTCTGATCCGAATGTACAACTGCCTTGTGCGCATTGGAAATTGCTGCAGCGAATCCTGGGCCGATGTCGAAACTGAACTCCAGCGCAGGCACGATCTCATCCCCAAACTCGTGTCCACCGTTCAGGGCTACGCCGCGCACGAACGTCAATTGCTGGAGAATGTATCGCGCATTCGAGAGGAATGTATGGCATTCCACGGTTCGGTGCGTGAGCGGGGAAATCTGGAAACACGCCTTAAGGATGAGTTGCGCGGCTTGAAGGCGCGGGTTGAGGCGTATCCGGATTTGAAGGCCAACCGGAACTTCCTGGAGTTGCAGAAGGAACTGGCGCTTACCGAGGACCGAATCCAGGCCGCGCGCCGCTTCTACAACGGCAACGTCCGCGACAACAACAACCTTGTACAGACCTTCCCCTCGAATGTGATGGCAATCCTGTTTCGCTTCAAGGATCGGGAGTTCTTTGAATTGACAGAGATTGAAGCCGCCGACGCGCCCAAGTTGAGCCTGGTTTGAGTTTCTTGTGAGCAGACATTCGTCACTGGTGGCTGCGGCTTGTCTCCGGTTGAGGGCTGTTCTCGATGATCCGGCTTCGCTTTGCGATGAGTTGATCCACGCAGTCGCGCAGTTCCTCGGGTGGGGCCCATTCCGGAAAACGGACCGATATGAACTGGTCCTGGATCTTCAGTGCAAGCCGGGGATGGTCCATGAGAAACTCCATGATGAGGACCGTGCATGCGTCGAAGGCAAAGCGCCGGTCCACGCACCAGACGCGATACTTCTCGGAGAACTCGAAGGATTCGAGGTCGATGTCGATACAGCCGATTTGCTTGGCGAGTTTATCGAGCGTCTCTTCCGGATAAATGACGAGATTCGGACCGTGTGCTTCGAGTTTCAGCGTGACCACGGAGAAGTCGGTAATCTCCCGCTCGAGAATC
>JAVEWL010000301.1:0-6833 GCA_034004565.1 FCB group bacterium
CGCGCCCGTCAGGCCTACGAGAGCCTCCAGAGCAAGTACTCCGCCGGCGATAAGAGCGCGGCCTTCTTAGACGTGCTGGGCGGCGTCCAGGTGCTGCTCAACTACGAACTCGAGCAGTTGCGCGCGCGCCGCGACCTCATGGCCGGCGCGGCGAGACTCGAACGCATCATGGGCGGCCCCTGGCGCCCCGAGCAATCCGAACCGGAGCAAAAGACCGTCCCCGCCGACGACGAAGACACCCCCCTGCCGACCGAATGACGCGCGGTTATGCGTTACGTCACCCGACGCTTTTTGCCAGCCGCATCAACGCCTTGACCGAAGATTCTGGAATAATCCCATGCCTGTCGGCAGGCACGCTGAGCAGCAGATTCACGTCACGCTCGCGGCATGCCCGGTACTGCTGAAGGAGCGATTCATCCGCACGCGGCACATCGCCCTCGACGTAGAACCAATCCTTGCCTATGGGATCGCAGACTTCACCGGGCATGTAGTATTCCTTGCCCTCGATGCTTCGCCATTTCGTGTGTTTGGACTCGGGCGGAAGGCTGCGTTCGATGGCGATCAGGTCTGAGGGCCACGCGTATTCGACGTCATACTCCTGCTGCGTCGAGATCCCGCTGTTCATCATGATGACGGAATCCGGATTCAGCATCGCGACGTGGTTGAAAAGAAACGTGCGGTAGCCGCGTCCCAGTATGCCCGGTATGTCGATCCACACTTCGGCGAACGGCCCGTAATCCTTAATCAACTCCTCGATCTGCGCGGTCTGGAACGTCTGGTACAGCGAAGTCGTGAAGGCCGGCCCCTTGTCCTGGTCCGAAGGGGTGATACTACCGAAG
Source organism: FCB group bacterium (assembly GCA_034004565.1). Lineage (GTDB taxonomy): Bacteria > Hydrogenedentota > Hydrogenedentia > Hydrogenedentales > SLHB01 > JAVEWL01. The sequence goes on from JAVEWL010000301.1 coordinate 840, forward strand.
CGGTTGTGGTTGTCCCACGAACAATAATAGACTGCCGGCAGGATTCCCCGCGCGCGACACGCCTCGACGAACTTGCCCATCACGTCCGTCTTGTCCGTGCTGTTGGCCACCGTGTAATCAGTGTGCTTGCTGGGCCACAGGCAATGGCCCGCCACGTGCTTCGCCGTCAAGACGATGTACTTCATGCCCGCATCGCGCGCCACCGACACCCACTGATCCACATCAAGCGTGTCGGGGGCATAGGTCGTCGCGGGCGCCAGGCCATCCGGAAGCTCGTGCTGTACAAACGTGCTCATCCCAAAGCAAGCGAACATTCCAAAGCCGAGCGCCTCAAAGGCCTTGAGCCGTTCGAGGCCCAGACGCTGCGCGCCCCGCTTTTCCTCTGCCGCCGGGACCTCTGCGGATGCGGCACCCGCCGAAGCCAGGGCCGCCGTCACCGCAAGCCCGCCGCTCGCCTTCAGGAAGGTGCGCCGCGTCGAAACGTTCCTGTCCATTGGCGTCCTTCCCTGCGTCACCCGACGCTCTTCTGCAGCCGCATCAACGCCTGCACCGATTCATCCGGAATTACGCCGTGCTGGTCCGGCGGCACGTCGAGCAGCAGGTTTACCCCGCGCTCGCGGCAGGCTTGATACTGCTGCAAGAGCGACTCATCCGAGCGCACCGCATCGCCGTTCACGTAGAACCATTCCTTGCCGATCGGATCGCAAACCTCGCCGGGCATGTAGTATTCCTTGCCCTCGATCTCGCGCCACGTGGTGTGCTTGGACGCCGGCGGAAGGCTCCGCTCGATCGCGATGATGTCCGACGGCCACGCGTATTCGACGTCGTACTTCTCCTGCGTCGAGATGCCGCTGTTCATCATGATGACCGCATTGGGATCCAGCATTGCGATGTGGTTGTACAGAAACGTGCGGTAACCTCGTCCCAGCACGCTTGGTATGTCAATCCACACTTCGGCAAAAGGACCATAGGTGGTCATCAACTCCGTCACCTGCCGGGTCTGGAAGGTCTGGTACAGCGAAGTCGTGAACACGGGCCCCTTGTCCTTGTCCGAAGGCGTCACGCTGCCGAAACGGTTGTGGTTGTCCCACGAGCAATAGTAGAACCCCGGCAGGATTCCCTTCGACCGGCACGCCTCGACGAACTTCCCCATCACATCCGTTTTGTCGGTGCTGTTGGCGACCGTGTAATCCGTATGCTTGCTCGGCCAAAGGCAATGCCCCGCCACGTGCTTCGACGTCAACACGATGTACTTCATCCCCGCGTCGCGCGCTACCGATACCCACTGGTCCACATCGAGCTTATCGGGCGCGTACGTCGTCGCGGGCGCCTGGCCGTCCGGCAGTTCGTTCTGCACGAAGGTGCTCATGCCAAAGTGGATGAACATCCCGTAACCCAGCGCCTCGAAGGCCTTCAAACGCTCCAGGCTCAGGCGTTGCGCTCCACGTTTTTCTTCGGGTGGCGGCGCATCCGCGGCATTGGCATCCATCGAAGCCATCGCCGTAGTTGCCGCCAAAGCTCCACTCTGCTTCAGAAACCCGCGCCGCGTCGGTGCATTCGAATCCATGTGTCGCTCCTTTTTCGTCAGCCGATGTTCTTGCGAAGGCGCATCAAGGCTTGAACCGACTCCTCGGGGATGACGCCGTGCTTGTCCGGTGGCACGTCAAGCAACAGGTTCACCCCGCGCTCGCGGCAGGTCTGATAATGCTTGAGCAGCGACTCATCCGAACGCGGCACGTCGCCGTCGAAGTAGAACCAGTTCTTGCAAAGAGTGTCGCAGACCTCGCCGGGCATGTAATACTCTTTGCCTTCGATGGTGCGCCACTTCTCGTGCCTGGGCTCCGGCGGAAGCTCCCGTTCGATGGCGATGAGATCCGAAGGCCATCCCCACTCGACGTCGTATTTCTCCTGCTTCGAGATGCCGCTGTTCATCATGATGCACGTATCGGGGTTGAGCGTCGCAACGTGGTTGTAGAGGAACGTGCGATACCCGCGACCCAGCACGCCCGGTATGTCGATCCACACCTCGGCGAACGGTCCATAATCGGTCATCAGTTCGGTAATCTGTCGAGTCTGGAAGGTCTGGTACAGCGAGGTTGTGAAGGCCTCATTCATCTTCGTATCGGTAGGCGTGATGCTTCCGAAGCGGTTGTGGTTGTCCCACGAGCAATAGTAGAACGCAGGCAGAATCCCCTTCGACCGGCACGCCTCGACGAACTTCGCCATCACGTCGGTTTTGTCGGTGCTGTTGGCGACGGTATAGTCCGTGTACTTGCTGGGCCACAGGCAATGCCCCGCCACGTGCTTCGCCGTCAGTACGATGTACTTCATGCCCGCGTCGCGCGCCACCGAAACCCACTGGTCCACGTCCAGCTTGTCGGGCGCGTACGCCGTGGCGGGAGCCTTTCCATCGGCGTACTCGTCAGCCACAAAGGTGCTCATGCCGAAGTGGATGAACATGCCGTAGCCCAGCGCTTCGAAGGCCTTCAACCGCTCCAGGCTCAAGCGCTGCGCGCCCGGCTTCTCCTCGGGCGCCGCTGCCTCCTCGGCGGACGCTCCCACCGAAGCCAAAGCAGCCGTCGCCGCCAAAGCCCCACTTTGTTTTAGAAACCCGCGCCGCGTCGATGCATTCGAGTCCATCTGCCACTCCTCCCAGGTTGGGGACTTTGAAACATAATAGCGGAAGTCGACTTGTTGGACGAAGCGGAAAGGTATTCCGTCCACAACGTCCACCGCCTTGACCGCTCCCCATCGACCGGAGGATACTTCTTCCCGGAATAAGGGAGGACCGTTCATGTTCACTGCAATCCTGTTGGCTTTGGTGGCCGGCGCCGGCGACACGCAAGCTCTTGATGCCTGGGTATCCTCGTCTTCTGGCGAGCAGCCGGTGCTTCCGTTCTCCTTCACCTACGGCGACGCCAAATCCGCCGACGCCCTCAAAGCATGGCCACTCGAACGCAAGGCCGACAACAACCTCACCTCCCTCACCTGGCGCGATCCGGCGACCGGTCTCGAAGTCCGTTGCGAAATCATGCGCTTCAGCGACTCCCCCGCCGTGGAATGGATCCTCTACTTCAAGAACACGGGCACGGCCGACACTCTTATCCTCGACAGCATCCAGGCCCTCGACACCGGCCTGCCTCTTGCGCGGGACAAGGCCGCCCGCGTCCACTACGCCAAGGGCAGCGAATGCCGCCTCGACGATTTCGGTCCGCTCAGTACCCCCCTCGGTCCCGACGCCACGGCCCAGCAGGCGCCGTGGATCGGCGAGGGCAATCCGCTGCGCCTTGCGTCGCGCGAAGGCCGTTCCTCCTGCGGCGTAATGCCGTTTTTCAACGTCGACATGGGCGCGCGCGGGGTTATCGGCGCGGTGGGCTGGACCGGTGACTGGGCCGCCGACCTCTTCCGCACGGACGACCATGTCCGCATGCGCGCCGGCATGCAGCGCACCCACCTGAAGCTGTTGCCGGGCGAGGAGATTCGTTCCCCACGCATGATGCTGCTCTTCTGGGAAGGCGACCGCGTTCAGGGCCAGAACCAGCTCCGCCGCTTCATCCTCGCGCACCACACCCCTCGTGTCGACGGTGTTCCCCAACAGGTGCCCATCGCCAACGCCACCTGGGGCGGCAACTTCGCGAAGAACCATATCGCCCACGCCAAGTTCTGGCAGAGCGAAGGCCTGCCGATGGAATACCTCTGGGTCGACGCGGGCTGGTTCGGCAAAGACGAGGCCAAGGAAGGCGCAAACGTCTTCAACAGCCAGTGGGGCAGCTTCGTCGGCGACTGGTACGCCAACCCCGGCTACTTCCCGAACGGCCTGATCGAGGTCAGCGACGCGCTCAAGGCCATGAACATGAAGTTCCTGCTCTGGCTCGAACCCGAGCGCGTTTTCAAAGATACGACGTGGACCCGCGAACATCCCGAGTGGCTCCAGGGTCCTGTTGGCCCGAACCACCTCTATGATCTGGGCAATCCCGAGGCGCGCAAGGGGCTTGCCGACTTCCTCTCGAAGCTGATCGAAGAAGGCGGCATCGGCTGCTATCGGCAGGATTTCAACATGGATCCGCGTCCCTTCTGGGACGCCGCGGACGCGCCCGATCGTGTGGGCATGAGCGAGATCGGCCACATCACAGGACTCTACGCCTTGTGGGACGAGCTTCTCGCACGGCATCCCGGGCTGCTCATCGACAACTGCTCGAGCGGCGGACGGCGAATCGATCTCGAGACGATTTCGCGCAGCATGCCGCTCTGGCGCAGCGATACGCAGTGCTGGCCGAACTTCAGCGCGGTCGCGCTCCAGACGCAAACCCAGGGCCTCGGCGCGTGGGTGCCGCTGAGCGCCGCCTGCTGCGACCGGGAAGATACCTACACCTTCCGCAGCGCGCTTGGGCCTGGGATTGTGATGGCCATGTACGACTTCGAGAAGGACGTGAACCTGCACTTCTCAACCCCCTGGCTGCGCGACCGGTTGGCCGAGTTGGTTAAGGTCCGCGACTACTTCCTGGGCGACTTTTATCCCCTGCTCTCGTACTCCACCGATGAAGACGCCTGGGCCGCGTGGCAATACGACAAGCCCGAGCACGGCGACGGGATGGTGCTTGCGCTTCGCCGTCCGCAGAGTCCCTTCACGAGCATGACGCCGAAGTTGCGCGGGCTCGATCCGAATGCCGAGTATGAATTTACCGACGTGGACACGGGCGCAGCGGAGCGATTCTCGGGCAAAGCGCTGATCGAGTCGGGTATTAAGCTGGCGATTGTCGAGCAACCCGGCTCCAAGCTTCTGACGTACAGGAAGGTACAGTAGGAAAGCTCGATGGACGAGATGGACTTGATGGACGAATGCCCCCTCACCGCGGCCCTCTCCCCCGATGGAGGAGAGGGGGAAAACTACGCATCCTCTTCATCCATTTCGTCCATCGTGTCCATTTCGTCCATCTCGTCCATCGAAAGGGCGAGCGCATGAAGATTCCCGCGTGGTACTACCGGCACTTCGACGCCGACTTTGCGCTGGACGTTCCCGGGGAAGGCTACGGCGGCTGGCAGCGGCAGCCCCTCGAGTTCGCGCTTGAGCACACCGCGCTCGTGGTCATGCACGCCTGGGACGCCGGTACCCGCGAGGAGTTTCCCGGCTGGCACCGTTGTGTCGAGTACATCCCGCGCGCCAACGCGATCTGCCGCGGCGTCTTGCCCGAGTTGCTCGGCGCCGTTCGCGCGAGCGGCATGGCCCTCTTCCACGTTGCCGGCGGCGGCTCCTATTACGAGGAGTATCCCGGTCACCGGCGCGCGCTCGCACTGGCCGAGCCCGAGCTCGCACCCCCGCCGCACGTTACGGCCGACCCGGCGTACCAGGAGCTTGTTCAGTTTCGCGCGGACAACGTCTTCGTGGGCAAGCATAACGCCGCCGACGTCCGGCGCGGTTTCGAGCGCCTTGCTTTTCCGCCCGAGGCCGAGCCGCAGGGCGACGAAGGCATCGCCGCGACCGGTAACCAGCTTTATGCGCTGTGCAGGGAACGCGGCATCAACCATCTCATCTACACCGGTTTCGCCATCAACTGGTGCCTGCTGCTCTCGCCCGGCGGCATGCACGACATGCAGCGCTACGGCTTTTTGTGCTCGGCGATTCGCGAGGCCGTTACCGCGGTCGAGAACAAAGAGACGGCCCGCCATGAACTATGCAAGGATCTTGCGTTGTGGCGCGTGGCGTTGGCGTTCGGGTTCGTGTTCGATTTGCCGGATATCCTGAACGCGCTTCGTGGCTCTATGTAACCCCGAATTCCTATTCGGGGCATTTTGTAGCGCCGACCTGGAGGTGGGGGGAGTAACGAAAAGGCCAAAGACCCCGAATGGGAATTCGGGGTTACATAAAAACGCCCGCCCTCCTGAATTCCGGGAGGGCGGGCGAAGTGCTGAACGCGTTCGAAACTATTGGGGCTGCTGACCGCCCTGGGGCGCCGTCGGCGTGGGCAACTCGATGCCTTGGGGTTCGGCCTGACC
>JAVEWL010000302.1:0-6780 GCA_034004565.1 FCB group bacterium
CCGGCGGCCCCTGCGTGCTCTGCGTGATTTCCTGATACGGATACTCGTCGACGATGCTGATATTGCCGACCTCGTTCTCCAGAATCACGATCTGCGGATTGGCCAGGATCTTCGCATTGCGGCTGCTCGCTTCCGCCGCGATGGCCGCCTTCAGGTTGATGTCGCCCGTCAAGACGTTGAAATTCACGAGCCCCGCGTTCAGCGCCTCGGTGCCCACATTGCCCAAACTGGTGCCGACAGAGCCTTGTTGAAGGCTCCCGATGACCTCGCCGCGCGTGTTGAGATGCTGCACGGCATTGAGCGTCCATTCCAGGCCCGTTTCCGCGGCATCGCTCAACACGGCATCCACAATCATCGACTCGATGGACACCTGCTTCGTCGGTGTGTCGACGTCATGGACCAGGTTGCGCACCTGCTCGATGACCGGTGGCACATCCGTCACGATGATATGGCGCCCGCGCAGGTCCACGGAGGCCTTGCCCTCTTCTTTCGTCAACATGCCCTGCACCATCGTCAAAACTTCATCCGGCAGGGCGTAGTTGAGCTTAATGGCCTCGGTAATCGTCGGCGTGACCGGTTTCGCCACGTCAAGCGCCTCGACGGTGGCGCGCAATTCGTCGACGCGCTTCGGGGGACCCGAGATAATCAACACGTTCGTCCCCGGATTGGCCGCGACCGAAATGACTTTTCCATCCGGCGCATTCATCAGAATATTGTCAAGCGTCAGTTTTACTTCTTCAACATTGCCGCTCGTGAGCGTAATCATCTGCGTGACGCGCTCGGACGCCATTGCGTCTTCGTAAGGAATGATGCGGTAAACGCCTTCTTCCTCGACCACGCCCAGGTCGTGCATACGGAGCACCATCTGCATTGCCTGGATCAGGGGCACGTTGCGGATGCTCGCCGTCACCGTGCCCGACAATTCCGTGCCCGCGATCACGTTGATGCCGGCCTTGCGCGCCAGCAGCGCCACGAAATTGCTCAGTTCCATTTCACGCAGGTCCAGGTTGACCGGCTCGTTCAACGAGGTGATGTCGCCGGTCGCACCCGCGCCGTCCTCCGCGGTAGGCGTCACGACAATTTCGCTCTTCACGGGGGGCGCGGGAGGCACTTCCACGAGAGCGGGGGGGGCGGGCGGCGCCGCGTCTTCAGCGGGAGCCGGTTCCGCCGTGGGCGCCGGAGCCTGCGCGGCCTCTTCCGGTACGCTTGCAGCCTCGGCTGTTTCCGTGTCTTCCGCGGGCTCATCGGTAATGACCGGTTCGTCGGTCGCCTGCGCCAACAGGAGGGCCGAATTGAAACCGTCGCCCTCGACAAGCGCGGCCAGGGGAGCGATGGGCGAAGAGGCCAGCTTCAGTTGGGCCGCCTGCACCGCTTCCAACTGCGTCGTCAATGCGGCCACGCGCATGTCCGCCGGCGCAACCACCACGCTCGAGGGAGACATCCGCAGCGCCGAAACCGAAATCTCGTTGCGCACTATTTCCGCCGCGGGCGTTGCCGGACCCGCGCTTTTCCGCAAGCGGGTGACTTCGCGCCGCAGCGCGGCTACCGCCATGTCGCTGCCGTCGCTGTCAATCGCCGCGGGCGCCGCCGTATTGGACCGGCTCGCCAGGATTCCCGTCAACGCCACGCGCACCGCGCCCAGGCGCGCGGTCGCCGTTTCGAGCGCCGCACGATGTTCGGCGATGGCCGCTTCGCACGCCGCCGAGCCATTCTCGAACGGTCCCAGGTCTTCGCCCTGAAGCCGCTCGAGTTTCGTTTCCATGACATGCACGATATCCAGCGCCTGCGGATCCTTCGCGCCTTCCTTGGTGGAGAGACGTTCCTCGAGGGCGCGCACCGCGTTCAGGTCATACTGGAGCCGTTCCGTAATCTTCCGCGCATGCGCCGCGCTTTCCACCGACGCCGCTTCGATTTTCTCGCGCAGCGCCGCCAAGGCCGCCTTCAGTTCCGTCTTTTGCGTCGCAACGGCGCGATCCGTTTTGGCGAGTTCGCCGTCCGGCGCGGGGTTCACTGCGCAGACCGGCTGGTCTTCGCGCGGCATCGCGTCGCGCAGACGCTCCGCCAACGCGCCGCGCTTGCCGTCCGCCAGCATCGTCGCCACGACCGAAAAATCACTGTCCAGATTCGCTTCGAGCGCGGCACGCCGCGCGTTCCAGCGAGTAATGACTTCCTCGACACCCGACTGCTTCACGGCCACGCGCCGCATGCGGTCTTCGATGTGGCCGGCGAGAATCCGCGCCGAACCCGAAGAACTCATCCCTTCCTGGGGCGACGAGAATTCCACGCGGATCGCGCCCTCTTCCGCCTTGAAGCGAACGTTGCAGATGCGCGAAAGGCTGAAGGTCACGCGCGAGACAAAGCGCGGTTCCAGGGAGAACATCGACGCGCGGACTTCCCGCACCGGCCCCTTGCTCTCGGGCACGAACTTCGCCGCGGACAGGCCGTTGAGCGTGTCGTAGACATCCACCACGACCTTCTTGCCGTCTTCGAGCACCACATAGTCGAACAACGGCGTGCCGCTGGTCTGCAGCACCACGGCGTTGGCGGCCGGATCCCCAAACGTTACCGCGGTAAGCAAGCGTGCCCGCGCGGCCGCGTCCCGCAACACGGCATTGTCCGCCGACTGCTCCGCCTGTTCGAGACAAGTGCGCAGCACCGCGTACCGCGCTTCGGCGTCCGGGTGGGATTGCACGGCCGCGCCCACCAGGGCAACCGTTGCCGCCAGTAGGGTAATCGCGAGGGGGGTCCGCCTGATGTGGCGCATGCCTATTGCTCCTCCAACTGCTTCAGCGGAAGCGTAATCGTGTTGTCGTTGATGGACAGGGTCACCTGGCTCGGCTCGATCGATTTCACCACGATGCCGTTGGCCAGCACATCCCCGGGCGCCACCACGTCGTTGTTGATTACCGCCACCGGAAACTTCTTATCCCAAACTATGCCCGTTACCGCCATTTGCTGTGTCAGAAGAGACGTATCCACCGCCTGCTGCGACTGCGCGGACGCATCGCCCGCCGCGGCCGCGGCCGCCGCAATGATGGCCTCCGGCCCCACCAGCGGCGTCATCGGATTCCGTGCCACGATGGCCGGGTCGTACTGGAAGTCAACGACCTTTACGTTCTTGGCGAGCTCTTCGAGGTTCACGCCCGCGGTGGGCGAGCCCGGCGTTGCCGCCGCCGCGCCGGCAGGTGCCGAGGGGGAAGCCGCGGCCGGCGCCGCACCGGCGCCTGCGGCAGCCGCGTCGGCGGCCTGCTTGGCCGTATCCGGCATTTGGTAGTTGGGGGGCGGACCGGCGAAAAAGATGGCTCGCACCACGAAGACGCCCGCCGCCACCAGCAGGACCGCCATCACGATGATTTTCTTCTTGTTCTGCTCGTTCATTTCGCTGCGCCCCCCGCGGTTGCTACGGGAGCGGCCGCCGCCGTTGCCGCGGGCGTTTGGCCGGGCTGACGGAAGCTGTACGTGCTCAGCGTAAACTTCGCTTCCGAAATGCCCTCGTCCTGCTCCGTGATTTCCAGCTTCGACACGCTCAGATAGCGATCGTGCCGTTCGAGGCGGTTGATGAAGCTTACGATCTGGTGAAAATTGCCGCGCGCCGCAACGCTGTACGGAATCGTCTCCTTGCGCTCGTCCACCACCCGATCCTGCGACGTCAACGTCACATCCAGGCCGACCTCCTGCGCCATCTGCTCGAACTGCTCCAGCAGCTTCGGCATGTCGCTCGTGTCCGGCAGGCGGTTCTCGAACGAAGAAACAAGCTCCTTCACGCTCTTCGTTTCGGCGCGAAGCGATTCGATATTGCGCTGTGTGTTTAGCGCCTGCGTCAGCTCGCCTTCCTTCGCCGTCAGTTCGCTTTCCAGCGACGCGAGCTTCTTCTTCTGCTCCGCGTGCACCAGGAACACGAACACCGCCGCCGCAAGCATCGTACTGCCCAGGATGATTGCGACCGCTGTCCAGTCCTTGCGCGTTACCGTGCCTTTGAAGAACTCCATCATTTCGCAGCCCCTCCCGGCACGATCCGGAAGTCCAGGTTAAACTTCTTGACCGGCGTCTTCTCGAACTCGGTGTCTTCGACGCTCATGTTCTCCTGAAGGAACAGGCTCGAGAATTCGGCGTCCTGCTCGGCGGCCTGCGCAAACCCGCTCACGTTGGCCGCCAGCGAAGGCGTTGCCACCACATACCCCGACACCGTCATCACCGGATGCGTCACCGTCACGGTTTCGGTCTTCGGTTCGCCCGTCTTCGGGTCCTTGCCCGTGCGCACTTCCTTGGCGATCTTCGTTTCCACCTTCATGCCGCTAAACCAGAGGTTCGACGGCGCCAGGCGCGCCAGGTTGAACAATTCCCGCGACCAGATGATCCGGCCGTTCACAATCTCGTTAATCGTGGCGATTTTCCGCGCAAGCATCTGCTTGTCCTTCTGAAGCTGCGCGTACTCGTCGATGACGGGCTTCAACTGCGTCAATTGGGCGTTCACCTCGTTGAGGCGGCCCTGCTTGATCATGATCTTCGCCTGCGTCATCACGAAGAGCCAGCCCATCGCGCAGACCACCAGCACCACCACGAGGAACGATGCCATGTACGGCAGTGGCGTGCGCTTGATCGGCCGGAGGTGGTGGGGGAGAAGGTTGATGTTAATCATAGCTGAGCCGCTCCGCGCGCCGCCAGGCCTACCGCCACCATGAACTGCGCGGCGCGTTCCTGAAACCTCTCGAAGCTGGCGCCATCGGCAATGGCCAGCGCACTGTTCGCAGGATCCGCCACTTCCACCCGCTCCAGCCCGAGCTCTTCCGCCAGCACCTGGCGCAGCAGCGGCATGTGCGCCACGCCTCCGCTCAATATTAACCGTTCCACAGGGCGCTCGTACATCTGCTGTTCGTAGAAGTCGAACGAGCGGCGAACTTCGAGCACCAGCCGGCTCAGCGGGGCGTGCAGCAGTTCCTCGACGGGTCGCTCCGGTTCTTTCGCAGGAACGCCAATCGTGGACTTTTGCGCGGGCGCCGCGAACGGCTCGCCCAGCGCCCCAATTTCGTCCTCCAGCGGATCCAGCAGCGAGCCACCGCCCAGCGACGATGCGGGAGCGGGGGGCTGCTCAAGCGTCACAGGCTCCGGAAGCGGCGCAGTCTCGGGAAACTCCGGTTCCCCGCGCGACACCCGCATCAACTGTTTCTCCGCTTCCTGCAAATCGCAGCGGCGTCCCTTCGATATCGCCTGAATCATTTCGCGGGCGCCCCAGCTTACGTCGCGAATGAAGTTCGACGTGCGGCCCTTCATGAAGTGAATGCTCGTCGAGGATGCGCCGAGGTTCACCAGGGCCACGCTTTCGTCCGGCCCCAGGAATTCGCAGCATTCCGCGGCGTCCGCCAACGCAAGCGAGTCCACGCCCAGGACCGCATACTGAATGCCCGCCGCATCGGCCACCTGTACGCGCGTCTCGATGACTTCGTACTTGGCCGCGACGAGCAGCACCTTCATCTTTTGGGAATCGCCTTCCCGGACCGTGTCCAGCACGCTCCAATCCAGGAAGACTTCGGAAAGATCATACGGAATGTTCTGACCCGCTTCGGTCTCGATGGCCGCGCCAATTTCGCCCGGAAGCAGATCCGCGTTAAGACGCGGGTAGCGGATGACCACCGTCTGTCCAGGGAGGGCGCCGACGACCACGCTTTGTTGAATAGGCATGAAGCTCAGGGCGGCGCGGACCGCATCCGCTTGGGCCGCAATCGGATCGACGTTGGCCTGGTTGCGATCCACATTGGCGTAGCCCACCTGTTCGACGCGCAAGCGCGAACCGGAACGGCTCATCAGTATCGCTTTGACGGAGTGGGAGCCCACATCCACCCCGATAGCCTTCCGAGGTTTTTTAAATAACAAGGTACCTCTCCGCCGTGCCCTGCCGCCTACGGCGACAGGTCACGCCCTAAGCCCTCGCAAAATTCGCACATGGAGCAACAATACTCTTGACATGCCCACGATTCCAACCCAGACAAAACTCTAGCAAAACTGCTACGGGTATGTCAATGCGAGATTGCGTGGCGTCCGGCATTCTCCGCAAACCCATAAAATCTAAAATTGATGGTATCAAAATTCATGCCAACCCAGAGCGATGTCCGTCTAGATTCCAGAACCGGTTAGCGGGATCGGCCCAGTTTATCGACCCTGCAACTTCTGCCCGGTTATATCTTGACGGACGGTTGCTACTTCTAATATCGGGCAATTTGCCCTCAGTCTTAATGTGTTTTTCCCGAAAGGGCCGATTCTCCAGATAGTCCAGTTCCTCCTCCAGAAGCAAAAAAAGAGCAGGCCAAAAGGCCTGCTCAATAGAGCCCCGCATCGTGCCGTTGGTTGGGCAACTTTGAACCTACCCACTAGGGGGGTGCCCTCACGCTAGCCTTCCGACTTCCGCTCGGGGCGGCTTGTCGTTGGCTACGGAATGTCGGGCTCCCGGTTCAAAATTTAAGGTAAAAAGTTAACCCGACCTGTCGAACACAGCAGGGAAAAAGCTGTCGTACAACGGTCCCGCGTAGTGTACCATGACCCGCCACAACCGTCAATGGCAACGCAACTTTATAAACACCCGCGCATACCCCGAAAGTCCTCTTCATCTTACATCTCCTTGCTTCATCCGGATACCCGGTTTCCGCGCGGGGCCGCAAAGCGCGAACTTGAAAAATACGTACCCCTTTAGCCGAATGCCGGGTGGCTTCTTTCCGGGTGGGATCGACGCGAAAGAGTGCCCCCTCACCCTTGTAAACCCTCTCCCCCGATGGGGAGAGGGGGAAT
>JAVEWL010000303.1:0-6777 GCA_034004565.1 FCB group bacterium
GATCGGCCATGCCGTCTTCCATGATCCCCGTCGCCGACAGGTAGAGCAACTCCGACTTCTCGGCGGAAGAGACCCCGGGATCGGCCAGAATGTCGGAAAGGTTGTGCTCGAGATACAGCCGGTATTGCTTTTCGTGCTGGCATTCAATGTAAAGATATTGAACGCCTCGTTCGATTAGCCGCTGACGCACATCGTCTGGAAACGCGGAATCGGCCCCACGGTACAGGACCGGTACGTGCTGTCCTTCCGAAATCATGTGAATGCTGAAATCGGTGATCGTATCGGTGCGAATGCTGGATAGGCGGATGGCAATGTAACGAGGTTCTTCCTGCTTCGGGGTAACCTGGGGGGCCTCTGATTCCGGCATGATCGACTTCCTCAATTACTGCTTATTGAGGCATGGCTGAAGAAGGCACTCCGATAGAATGCCCGATTACCTCCAGCCGGAAACTCGGTCGCTGCGTCGCCTGTCAAACGCCCCCCCGGCGGCGACGCATCGGTGAAGAAGTTCCCTACTGCCCCACTTGCCCGTATTAGTTATCGGACATAACGGCAGATACTTTACATCGTAATGCAAGAGTAAGATCACTAGGTATGGCGCACGGAGACAAGTTCGGAGGGCGGACGAAGTAACTTCTCCGCGGGTGGAGCCGCCGGAAAACAGGGACAGTTTCCACTTTTGATCGGTGGGACTGATTGACTGTGAGGGCAAAAGCGACGCAGGGGGCTCCGCAGGTTGTCAGACGTTTGGCAACAGTGGAACAGTCCCTGTTTTCCGGTGTGCGTGCAGGGGTTCGAGGAGATATCGCGCCGGACGCTGGTCAGGCTCCCGAATTGCCCATCATTCCCACGAACGTCCGGAAAAAATCGGGATCGAGGTCAGCCGACATTTCTTTCATCATCATCTCGAGGGCGGGGAAAGAACTCAGGGCGACCTTGTAGGAGCGCTTGGTCGTCAAGGCGTCGAAGATGTCGGCAATGGTCGAGATTCGAGTGAGGGGAGGAATTTCGTCTCCACTCAAGCCATCCGGGTAGCCTCCGCCGCGGATCTTCTCGTGGTGATGCCGAACCACGCTGAGGACCATGGGGCTGGTGACGCCCTGCTCGACGAGGATGTCGTAGCCGTAGCCCGGATGTTTCTTCATCTCCTCCCATTGGTCGCGGTCGAGCCGGCCCCGGCAATTCACAATACTCGAATCGATCATGCTCTTGCCGATATCGTGGAGTAATGCCCCTTCGCCGAACTCTTTGAGTATTTTCGGGTCGGTGAACCCGGCCCGCTGGGCCAGCGAGACGCTGAACACGAACACGTTGACGCTATGGGTGTAGGTGTAATAGTCGTAGGAGGTCACCCGCAGCAGGTGATGGAAGGCGCGGCGCTCGTTCACCAGGAAGTCGCAGGTATTATCCACAAAGGCGCGGCTTCGGGGAATCACCTCGCCCGAACGCGGATCCGCCATGACATCTTCCATCAGCCCGCGGGCGGAATAATAAAGCATTTCCGACTTGGCGCCGGGCTCGACCGCGGGGTCCGCCAGCAACGAAGACAAGTTGTCTTCGATGTAGCGCCGGTATTCTCTCTCCTGGCTCTTGTCGATGAGGAGGTTTTCGATGCCGTTGGTAAGAAGCCGTTCGCGCGCCTCCTCGGTAAACGACAGATTGCGCTCGCGGTACAGCACGGGGTTCAGCCCGGTCCCCACCCCGATAAAGATGTCGAAATCCGTGATGCTATCCACACGGAGGCTGGTCAAACGGATCGGAATAAATCGATCCGTGCCGCTCTCGCCTTCTTTGACTTCCATGCATCGCTCCCGATAAGCCGCAACACTGCCCTTGCCCCCAGTCGGTGAGTTAACCTTTTCGGGCCGGAAGAAGATTCCCCGGCTCCAGGTCCTACACTCCGCAAAACGGCCGGCGTAGTTCTTCTAAGATCGCCGGGTATCGTAACCCATGTCCGGGGTATCGCGCCAGTCCACCGGCATCACTACCCGAGTCTCTTGACGCGCCGGGGGCTTTCTGTGAGAATGCCTCCGGCACTTGCGATTCCGAGTCTTTGGCAGCAGCAGGGCATTGTCCGTTCGACAGGGGAATCAACCGTTCAGGAAGGCCATCCATCCATGAAACTCGACTCTTCAGACACCCGGCCCGCATCGGGCACCCCCATCAGCCGCAGAGGTTTTCTCAAGCGTGGCGCCGCCGTGGCTACAGGCGCCGCGGTCTTCCCCGCGATTATTCCCGCATCGGCCATGGGCGCCGACGGGCATGTCGCGCCCAGCAACCGGATCGTCATGGGCTGCATTGGCGTCGGCAGCCAGGGCAAGGGCAACATGGGCAATTTCCTGAAGCGGCCCGATGCCCAGGTCGTGGCGGTGTGCGACGTGGACGCAGGCCACCGTGCCGAAGCCAAGAACCTGGTCAACGAAGCCTACGGCAGCGTGGACTGCAAGGAGTATAACGACTTCCGCGAACTCCTGACGCGCGACGACCTCGATGCGCTCATGCTGGCCTTGCCGGACCACTGGCACTCCATCCCGGCCATCACGGCGGCCCAGAAGGGCCTGCACATGTACGCCGAAAAGCCGCTCGCGTACAGCATTGGCGAGGGCCGCGCCATGGTCGACGCGGTCAACAAGGCGGGCGTCGTGTGGCAGACGGGCAGTTGGCAGCGCTCGCAGGCGCACTTCCGCAAAGGGTGCGAAATCGTTCGCAGCGGCCGCATTGGCCGGGTACACACGGTCAAGGTCGGCCTGCCCACCGGCAAGACCATCGGTCCGCAGCCGGAAATGCCCGTCCCCGCCGGATTCGACTACGACTTCTGGCTTGGTCCGGCGCCCTGGGCGCCCTACACCGAAAAGCGTTGCCACTGGGATTTCCGCTGGATCCTCGACTACTCGGGCGGACAACTCACGGACTGGATCGGCCATCACGGCGACATCGCGAACTGGGGCATGGGTACGGAACTGACCTCTCCCACGTCGATCCGGGGCGGCGGCCTGTTCCCGCGCGAGGGCCTCTGGGATGCGGCGATCGAGTACACCTTCGTCTGCGAGTTCCCCGCGGGGGTGTCGCCGGTGGCGCCCGACGGGTTCACGATGATCCTCTCGAACAGCTTCCCGATGGGCACGCGGTTTGAAGGCACCGAGGGCTGGGTTCGCGTGGACCGCGGCGAAGAGCTCGAGACCTTCCCCGCCACCCTTAAGGACGTCCCGCTTGGGCCCAACGACGTTCATCTCTACGAGAGCAATGACCATTTCCAGAACTTCCTCGACTGCTGCCGTTCGGGCGAGAAGTGCGTGGCGCCGATCGAACCGGCTTATCACGCGATCACGCTCGGCCTGCTCGGCAACATCGCGATGCAACTGGGCCGCGAACTGAAATGGGATCCCACGACCGAGCATTTCGTCGACGACCCGATCGCGGACCGGAAACTGATGCGGCCGATGCGCGCGCCGTGGTCCTTGCCGGTATAAGCGGGAACCTCTTGGCGAAAAAGAGCAGCGCGCCGAGAGCCGGGCTCCGGCGTATTGGGAGATTGAAGATGAGATTCGCACTGGCAATCATGCTGGCCGTGTCGGTGATCGGCTGCGCAACCGCCCCGCAACAGAGCGCCACGGTAACGCACGGTGAGCCGATTCCGCCTCCGCCGCCCGCGAAGGCCGTGGGCGCGCCGCAAACGGAAGCGGCCGTCGCGGCACTCAAGACCTACACTTTCGGCCAGAGCCGCGAACCGCTTGCGGCGGTGGACGAGCTCGTAAAGGAGTCCTTGAAGTCGCCGGCCGACCGGCAAGCCGTCGCGGCGCAACTGGCCGCATTGCTCGGGTCCGACGCCACGCTGGAGGCCAAGCGGTATGCCTGCAAGAAGCTGCAGGTTGCCGGCTCCGCCGAGAACGTGCCGGCTATCGCGCCGCTGCTACTCGACGAAAAGACGGCCGACATGGCCCGCTACGCCCTTGAACCCATGCAGGGGCCCGAGGCGGAGCAGGCGCTGATCGAGGCACTCCCCAAAGCGCCCGACACGGCCAAGGTGGGCATTCTCAACTCGCTCGGGGTGCGCAAGAGCGCCGCGGCCCAGGCCGAAATCCAGAAGCTGACCCAGAGCGCCAATCCCGCCGTGGCGGGAGCCGCCAAGGCCGCCTTGACCCGCATCGGAAGCTAGGGCGGATAAGGATGGAATCCGCATGCTTTGGTTTGAGCCCTCACCCCGCCCCTCTCGCAGGGGGAGAGGGAGCCTGTTGGGGGGAGAGGGTCGCGCCAGCCAGGCACCCGCAAGTCATGAAGCCGACGTGAGGGTGCCGGACGTCATCGGTTAGCGCGGCGGGCCATGATTCGCTCGCCCCGCTATCCGGCCGTCCAGAAGCGCGAGGAGCTTCCGTCTTTCGCCACCTTGAGTTCCACCTTTCCGCCGCAACGCGGACAGGCGCCCGTGTACGAGGTGCCTTCGCGGTTCAGGTAGATGCGGGTATAGACGTGGCAACACTTGAAGAGCATGCCCACGAACGGCCGAGGTTTGCGCGGCTCGTCCATAGGGCTACTCCTCCGAGGGCGGCGCGTCTTCGGACTCGGTCTTGCCGCTGGAGCGGTTCTTGAGGAAGTGCTGGACGTTTCCGACGAACGCAGTGGACCAGTAGACAAACCCGGCCACGGCGATCCCGGCCAACACGGCGGCGACGGCCGCCATTTGCATCTTCATCGGCTATTCTCCGTGGTCGACGGCACAAGCGGAGGCGCGGGTTGCTCGGGCGCCGCTTCGGGTTCCGCTTCCGGCTCGGGTTCGGGCGCCGCGGCCGGAGGCTCGGGTGCTTCCACGGGCGGCGGGGCCTTGGGCGCCGGCCTCGACGTGCCGCGTCCCTGGCGTTGCTGGCGGCGCAGCGAGTCGATTTCCTTCTGTTGCGCCTTCACCTGCTCGGCCAGTTCCGCATTCGTCTCCCGCAACGCCTGGTAGCTCTCCATGAGCATGCGGTTCGCGTTAACGAGTTCCTGCATCGAATTGTTCTGAGCGGGAGGCACGTCCGCCCGTTTCGGCATCGGAGACGCCCTGGGCGGCGCCACCGGCCTTACGGGCGGCAACGGCATCTTCAGCCTTGGCGTCAGGTCCGGCCCCTCCGTGTCGCCCGACAGGAGGCCCATTAAAGACGACAGCGTCGCCGTGTTCGCGTCCAGGGCCGGCATCAGTGTATCCGCAGTCTCGGGGTGCGCGGCCTGCGGTTGTGCGGGCGGTAGCGCCGCAGGCGGCGGGCTTGGCAGCGACAACGCCGCGACGGGCGCGGGTGCGGCCTCCGTCGTCATGCTCAGGTCGTCAAACCAGGCTTTCCCCGTGCCGCTGAGCACGCAGCGCACCGTGACGTAATCCGTGCCGCGCGGCGCTTTCATCCGCACTTCGACCCGCGTCCAATCCTTCGTGCCCGCCATCGGGAATGCCGTGCCGCTGCCGGTCGAAGCCAGCATGGACCACGGATCTTTGCGCCAGCACTGCACCCACAGGGCCGCCTGCGTGGCGTTATCCGTGCGGATCGCGCCCTTTAGTACGATTATTTTCCCGTTGAAATCCTGAACGACATTCTGGCTCCAGTTGTTGAAGGGATCGGTCTCGTAGGGGGTCTCGGTGGACAGCAGGATGGCGTTGCGGCCCTGCACGGCCTTGCCGTTGCGGTCGAGGGTTCCCGACGCGCCCTCGTGCGGCTGTACGAACAGGCTCCAGCCCACGGGCAGCCCCTTATCGTACTGCTCGAAGCCCGGATTGGCCAGCAGGTTTCCGGCCTCGGCCGTCGCCGCGGTATCGGCGGCCCCCACTGCGGAGCACGCGAGCAAGCACAAGGCCAATGCCGCCGCCCTTTTTCCGGTTCCGCGCGAGAAGTGATCCATAGCGATGCCTCCCACGCCTAATTCGTGCGCAATCCCTGGATGCGCAGTTTCAGGTCACGCGGGCTCGTCGCGTTGTGCAGCGCGACCTCCGTTGTAATCAAGCCCTTTTGATGCAGGTCGAAAAGGGCTTGGTCAAAGGTCTGCATTCCGTATTGATCATACCCGTCTTCGATGAGCTTCGTGATTTCCTTAAAGCTCTTGCCCTGCTCGATGTGCTCGCGGATTGTGCGGTTGCCGATGAGAATCTCGGCGGCCACGGTCCGTCCCGAACCCGCCGCGCGCGGCACCAGCCGCTGCGAAATCACCGCCCGCAAGACGCTGCCAAGTTGCTTGCGCACCTGCAACTGCTGGTGCGGCTCGAAGAAGTCGATGATGCGGTTCAGCGTCTCCAGTGCGTCGACGGTGTGCAGCGTCGACAGTACGAGATGCCCCGTTTCCGCCGAGGCCAAGGCCGTCCGCACCGTTTCCGGGTCGCGCATTTCGCCGATGAGGATTACGTCCGGGTCCTGGCGCAGCGCGCCGCGCAGCGCGTTCGAGAACGACAGCGTGTCGTGGCCCACCTCGCGCTGGGTGATGATCGCCTTCCTGTCGTTGTGGACAAATTCCAGGGGGTCTTCAATCGTCACGACGTGCAGCGGGCGTGTCTCGTTGATCTCCTCGATCATGGCCGCCAGGGTCGTCGATTTGCCGCTGCCCGTCACGCCGGTCACCAACACCAACCCGTTGGCCGCCTGGCAGATTTTCTGAAGCACGGGCGGAAGATTGAGTTCAGCAATTTTCTGGATATGAAGTGGAATCACGCGCAGCACGATACGCGTCTTGCCGTCGTCGCGGCAGACGTTCACGCGGAAGCGCGCGATATCGCCCAGGTGATGCGAGAGGTCGAGTTCCATCAGCTTGCGAAACTTCTCGACG
>JAVEWL010000304.1:0-6767 GCA_034004565.1 FCB group bacterium
TTGGATGACCTGGGAACCGGCGCAACGAGGGAGATTGGCAATGGGGAACGAAGACTCGGCTGGAACGGTGAAAAGCGGTAATGGTCTCGCCGTCAAGGCCCTGATTGTGGCGGCCCTGATCGCGGCGGTCGGCACGGCGCTCTACTTGAAAGAAGACAAGGGAACAGCCGTGCGCGTGGACGCCGCGCAGCAGACACCGGCCGCGGCGGTTGTTGACCCGGCGTCTTCCGAGAAGGCACTTCCACGCCTCGTGGATCTGGGGGCATCCAAATGCATTCCGTGCAAGATGATGGCGCCGATCCTGGACGAATTGAAAACGGAGTACGCGGGGAAGCTTGAGGTTGAGTTCATCGACGTGTGGGAGAACCCCGGCGCGGGCGAGCAGTACGGCGTCGACATGATTCCCACGCAGATTTTCTATGACGCTTCGGGTAAAGAGCGGTTCCGCCACCAGGGGTTCTTCGCAAAGGAGGATATCCTGGCCAAGTGGAACGAACTTGGCGTAGACCTCGGTACGTCGGCCAATGCGCCCTCTTTCAGCCGCATGGTGGCGGTCGCGCAGGATACGCGCACGGCGGAGCAGGCCTGCTACATGTGCGACGGGGACGTGGACCCGAAGACGCGCGTGGTGCTCTCGACCGAGAAGGGGCCGGTGCACCTTTGTTCGCCGCACTGCCTGTTCATCACGTACACCAGCCTTGAGGAAAAACAGGGACTTGAGGAGCGAATCGTGGTGACCAACTGGTCGACGGGGGAAGCGATACCCGCCGTTGCGGCGACGTATCTGCACGGCAAGGCGGCGTCCGGCAGGCCCACGGTGAAGGCGTTCGCTGCGACGGAAGCGGCCGAACTTGAACGTCAAGCCGCGGGAGGAAACATTCTGGACTGGGCGGGTTTGCAGGCTGAGGAACTGGCCACGCGCTGCGGCTTCTGCGACCGCGCGGTGTATCCGGAGGATGCGTCCGAGGTCCTGGTGGACGGCTTGCGCACGCACGGGTGCTGCACGATGTGCGCGCTTGGCGTTGCGGCGCGTCTGCAGAAGGACATCGAGGTACATGCGA
The DNA here is from genome assembly GCA_034004565.1 of FCB group bacterium. Taxonomy (GTDB): domain Bacteria; phylum Hydrogenedentota; class Hydrogenedentia; order Hydrogenedentales; family SLHB01; genus JAVEWL01. Next base: position 1,062 of record JAVEWL010000304.1, read on the forward strand.
AGGATGCTTTGACGGGTGAGGCGATTCGTGTGGTTACGTTGGATGGGAAAGTGGCTGCGCTTGAACCGAAAACCGCCGTGGCCTGGGCGGGGATGAAGCCGGGGCCGGAGGGCAAGCCGGTGTCGACGGGGTGCTTTAAACAAGCGTTCTTCGTGTCGGATGTGAATCTGAAGAAATGGGTGGAGCAGCATCCGACGGCGACGGGTAAAGCGGTGACCATCGGGCAGGCGTTGGCGGACAAGATGAAGCTTACGCCGCAGCAGATCAGCAAGGCCTGCAAGATTGGGGAATGCGCTCCGCGTTAGGCAGCCTGACGTGAATTCGCAACGATAGGGTGTCGCGAGATGAGGCCATTATGGCCGGAGTGGATAGCCAGAGGTTAACGGCCTGTCGGGGAGGGTAGAGTAGCCGTGCAGGAACTGTTCACAACGCTGTCACACGCTATAGAGGGATCGCCGGCCGTGGCGCTGTCGGCGGCTTTTGTGTGGGGGGTCCTGAGCATATTGCTGAGCCCCTGTCACCTGGCCAGCATTCCGCTCATCGTAGGGTTTATCGACAACCAGGGGCGCATTTCGACCGCGCGCGCGTTCTGGATATCGAGTCTGTTTGCGACGGGGATATTACTCACCATTGCGCTTATCGGCGTGATCACCGCTTCGGCGGGACGCATGATGGGGGATGTGGGACGCTACGGCAATTACTTCGTGGCGCTCATCTTTTTCGTGGTGGGGCTGCATTTGCTGGGGGTTATCCCGATGCCGTGGTCCGGTCCGGGGCAAGTGGGGATGAAGCGGAAAGGGCTGGTCGCGGCGTTTGTGCTGGGGCTGGTGTTTGGCGTTGCCTTGGGGCCGTGTACGTTCGCGTTTATGGCGCCGATTCTGGGGATTACGTTTAAGGTTGCGGCGAGCAGCTTGGGGTACGGGGTGCTGATGCTCGTGGTTTATGGGGTGGGACATTGCTCGGTGATTGTGTTGGCGGGTACTTCGACGGAATTGGTGCAGCGGTATTTGAATTGGAATGAGGGATCGCGCGGGACGGCGGTGTTGAAGACTGTGTGTGGGGTGCTGGTGTTGCTGGGTGGGGTGTATTTGGTGTACGCCGCGCCTTAGTTGACGGGTTTATGGACCATATGGACTGTATGGACTTGATGGACGGGAAGGAGCGGGAGGACGCGTTAGCCCTCACCCCGCCCTCTACCTTGGGCGCTTGACAAAGGGGGCGCGGCGGGGTATATTTCGTCATGTGGCGAAATACAGGAGTTGTCGCGATGCGCGAGTTTATGGCGGTGGTGAAGGCGTTGGCCGATGAGAGCCGGGTACGGCTATTGCTGGCGCTGGCGGACGGGGAGGTTTGCGTTTGCCAGTTGGTTGAATTGGCGGAGTTGGCGCCTTCCACCGTTTCGAAGCATCTCTCGATTCTCAAGCAGGCCGGGCTGATCGACAGTCGCAAGGAGGGCCGGTGGATGCATTACCGGCTGGCTGGGGATGGTGCGCCGAGGGCGGCTCGGGAGGCGTTGGCCTGGGCTTTGGGCAGTTTGGAGGGGGACCCAACGGTGAAGGCGGATCGGGCGCGGCTCAAGGAGATACTGAGCATGGATCCGGTCGAACTGTGCAGGAGGCAGTGCTGTCGATGAACGTACTATTCCTATGCACGGGGAATTCGTGCCGCAGCCAGATGGCCGAGGGCTGGGCGCGTCACCTGAAAGGTGATGCAATCGAAGCCTATTCGGCGGGCATCGAGACGCATGGGCTTAATCCGCTTGCGGTCAAGGTTATGGCAGAAGCCGGCGTCGATATCTCCGGTCACCGTTCGAAGACGCTTGACGAGTTGAAGGACGTGAGTTTCGATTACGTCGTCACGGTATGCGATTACGCTCATGAGAATTGTCCTCTGTTTCCGGGCAAGGCGAAGGTTGTGCATATGGGTTTCGACGACCCTCCCCGCCTGGCGCGGGACATCAAATCCGAGGAAGAAGCTCTCGATATTTACCGACGTGTACGAGACGAGATCCGCGACTACGTGGAAACGCTTCCCGAGTCGCTTCAAACAGAAGGAAACTGATCATGTCGAACATCGATACGCAACAAGCGGTACGCGAGACCGTGCGGGAAGGCTACGCGCGGATCGCCGAGGGTAAAGTGAGCTCTTGCTGCGGCCCAAGTTCCTGCTGCGGCGCGGATCCGGCGGTGGAAGCGGATCAATTGGCGCAGGCCGTGGGCTACGGCGAAGACGACCTTGCGGCGTTGCCGGAGGGGGCCAACATGGGCCTGTCCTGCGGGAATCCGGTGGCGCTGGCGTCGCTGAAGCCCGGGGAAGTCGTGGTGGACCTCGGAAGCGGCGGCGGGTTCGACGTGTTCATCGCGGGACGGCGCGTGGGCGTGGAAGGGCGCGCGATCGGGGTGGACATGACGCCGGAGATGCTTGCGAAGGCGAGGCGCAATGTGGGGGTGTACCGGGAACGTTCGGGGCTCGACAACGTTGAGTTTCGCCTTGGCGAGATCGAGCACCTTCCCCTGGCCGACAACAGCGTCGACGCGATCATCTCGAACTGCGTGATCAATCTGTCGCCGGACAAGGCGCAGGTGTGGCGCGAGATCGCGCGGGTGCTGAAGCCGGGCGGCCGGGTGTCGGTGTCGGACATCGCGCTGCTGAAGACGCTGCCCGAGGCGGTCATGCAAAAGGTTACGGCGCTCGTGGGCTGCGTATCGGGGGCGGTGTCGGTGGAGGACACGGAGCGCATGATGCGCGAGGCCGGGCTGACGGGAATCGAGCTTGCCCCGCGCGGCGAATACATCGACTCGATGATGCAGTGGCAGGACCCCTTGTATGCGGAGATTGTCGCGCTGCTTCCGGAGGGCGCAAAGGCCAGCGACTACATTACGAGCCTGTCCGCTACCGCCGTCAACCCGGGCGGATGCTGCGGCGGCGCGTGCTGCGAGTAAGCCCGGTCCATATCTGGGCATTGTTCAACCCGGTCCGGTTGAACGCAGGCGAGGCGAAACGCCAACGAGAAAGGTACATGATATGGAAAGCGGGAGGTGGTTGGGACTCACGGAACGTGGAAGGCTCTTCTTTCTTTCGTGTACGTATGGACTGCTTCTTCTTGTTCCCGCCCTCCTTGGCGGGGTGATGTCGACTGGGGCGCAACGCGGGGGCATCACGTTCGGAAATGCCATTCTGGCGGTCTTGCTGGGCCCCTGGAGTGAGATACTGCCGCCCAATGCGCACGCTATAAGCTCGTGGAATGTGGAACACACGTTGTTTGCGATCTGCCTGACGGCGCTGCTCGGGTTTACAGTGGCCGGCTCGTGGTTCGCCAAGCGGCGTTGGCTGAGGTATTCCTCGACCGGGGTGAGTGTTCTTGCGCTTGTGGGGTGGGTATTGGCGGGATTGCTGAAGGTGGCTACTGAGCTTACTTGAGGAAGAACGTTGTGAAAACCGAAGGTATAACGCGCAGGCTGTCGTTTCTGGACCGCTATTTGACGCTGTGGATCTTCCTGGCGATGGCGGTGGGCGTGGGGCTGGGGTATTTCATGCCGGGCGTGGAGGGGGTCATTAACCGCTTCCAGGTTGGCACCACCAATATCCCCATCGCGGTGGGCCTCATTCTGATGATGTATCCGCCCCTTGCAAAGGTGCGCTACGAGGAACTGGGCGACGTGTTCCGGAACACCCGCGTGTTGGGCCTTTCGCTCGTGCAGAACTGGGTCATCGGACCGATCCTCATGTTCGCGCTGGCAATACTCTTCCTGCGGGACTACCCGGAGTACATGGTCGGGCTTATCCTTATCGGCTTGGCGCGGTGCATCGCGATGGTGATCGTCTGGAACGAACTTGCCAAGGGTGACACCGAATACTGCGCGGGGTTGGTGGCCTTCAACAGCATCTTTCAAGTGCTGTTCTACAGCGTGTACGCGTGGTTCTTCATTACGGTGCTGCCGCCGCTGTTCGGGTTAGAGGGCAGCGTCGTCGCCATCACGATCGGCCAGATCGCAAAGAGCGTCTTCATCTACCTCGGCATCCCGTTCATTGCGGGCATGCTGACGCGGCTCGTGCTGGTAAAGGCGAAAGGCAAGGACTGGTACCACAAGGTCTTCATCCCGAAGATTAGCCCCATTACCCTTATTGCGCTGCTGTTCACCATTCTGGTGATGTTCAGCCTGAAGGGGAATCTCATCGTCCGCATTCCGCTGGACGTTTTGCGGATCGCGGTGCCGCTGCTTATTTACTTCGTGCTGATGTTCCTGGTGAGCTTCTGGATGGGCAGGAAGGTCGGCGCGGACTATTCGAAGACGGCGACGCTTTCGTTTACGGCGGCATCGAACAATTTCGAGTTGGCGATTGCGGTGGCCGTGGCGGTGTTCGGCATCGATTCCGGGGTGGCGTTCGCGGCGGTCATTGGGCCGCTGGTAGAGGTGCCTGTGCTGATTGGCTTGGTGCATGTGGCGTTGTGGCTTCAGCGGCGGCACTTTGGGATTAAAGCAGTGGCGGCTGAATTGTAAGTCCTGCACGGCACGGAGGGGGCGGACGTTATCCGTTTCCGCTTCCTCCGTGCCTTGTGATTCCATTTCCGTCTTACGCCGCTCACAAACTCTCCATCTTTGAATACAATTCACCGGGACTTAAGGGCATGAGCAACTTGCCGGGTCCGACCCGTGCCAGCAAGGTCCCACATATAGGGCAGTTATGGATGACGCCCGCTTGGGCATGACTCTTGCAGCTATTCCACACGGTCATGCGTGTCGTCGGCGCTTGAGGGGCGGGGTTTTATTGAATTAAAGCCGACGGCGATACTGCGACCACCGTGAAAGTGGACATTCGGGGTCCTGCTGGCAGCCCAAGCAGGGAGAGGGAGGCACTTATGACGAAGAGGTACACGCTACGGGTGTGTGTAGTTGCGGCAGCGCTGCTGGCGGCGGGCGTGGCGGCCCACGGGGACATCATCTACGACAATGGGGAGCCGGATCTTCAGGTAGGCTGGTTCTCGGATTCCGGGTTCTACCAGCGGATGGCCGACGATTTTGTCCTGGCGGAGGGCAACAACGTCCTCACCGACATTCATTGGTATGGATTTTTCTGGCCGGCGTCCCCCATGCCGGATGCGACGGAGTTTCTGATTAGCATTTTCACGAGCACGGGAGATCCGGGTATCCCGGACAGCGTGGTGTGGGAAACGACGTCGGTTGTTGCGCGCCAGAGCACCGGCCTTGTCATGGACTGGAGCGCTTTTATCGACTACGACGTGGCTGTTTTCGGCTATGAGTATGTGCTGGAGACGCCTCTTGTGCTGAATGCGGGGCAAACATATTTCCTGGCCGTATGCGCGCAACCGTCGGGTTTGGACGGTGTGCACTGGGCGTGGTGCAACGCGGGCTATGGCGCGGGCGCCTATGACGATGGGTTGTACGGATGGTCTTCCGCGTCGTCGGAGTTGGCCTTCTACCTCACCGGCGGCGCTTCCAAGGGAGAAGGCGTGGTTCCGGAGCCGACGACGCTGTCGTTGCTGGGCCTCGGCATGGTGGGGTTGGTTGTGCGCCGTTTGCGCGGCAGGAATTAGCGCGGCGCGGGTTCGAGCAGACAAAATTCACGGCGGCCTTCCTTCGGGAGGGCCGCTCTTCTTTTTTGGAGGGTGTCAGGCGCGAGTGCCGGTCATCAGGAAGACGCTGAAGGGGGTGGGGTTGCCTTCGGCATCGGGCTTGACGACTT